>JBNKNP010000001.1:0-2247 GCA_050293905.1 Desulfobacteraceae bacterium
GGAAATAGAGATATACCCAAAAATCAAAAAATCGAAATACCCTCGGAGCCGTGAACTCAAACTCAAAGGCATTTCGATTCCATTTACCGGGGTAAATGTGGCGTCCCCAAGGGGATTTGAACCCCTGTCGCCGGCGTGAAAGGCCGGTGTCCTGGACCAGGCTAGACGATGGGGACGCAATGTTTTTCTTTTTGATGGTGGGCCGTGCTGGGCTCGAACCAGCGACTCTCTGCTTAAAAGGCAGATACTCTGCCAACTGAGTTAACGGCCCAAGGCCAATCAAAAAAACACAAGATATCTATATGATGCGGGTGACTTTGTCAACTCTTTTTTGATATTTTTTATTTTTTTTAACATCAGACATTGTCTTGCAATTCTTTCAAATCCAATTTTTCCATTATATTCTCAAAGGATACAAAATGGCCGTGGCGGGATGAGGGGGTCAAAAAAGATTTCAGTTTTCTTTCCAGCATTCTGGGATGCACCTCATCATGGATGGCAAGGATACCGTCAGTGATCAGTTTCTGTAGAAACAACTCCTTAACGGTCCTTTCCCGGATATTGGCTCCAAAGGGAAGAAAAATAAAATTGGCAAAGACGATGCCGTAAAGTGTCGAGGTTAATGCAATGGGGACGGTTGCCATAACCACGTCTGAATCCCCGGCACCGGAAAGCATGCCGATCAGACCCACAACACTTCCCACAAGCCCGAAGGACGGCGCCACATCTGCCATGGTTTGCAGCACCCGACGGCTTTCATCCCTTCTCATCCTGAAAAAATACATTTCACCACTCAAGGATTCTTTGATCTGCTCTTTTGAACAGCCATCCACCAGCAGGCCGATGGCCTGCTTTAAAAAGGCAATGGAAATTTCATCTTCATCTTCCTGGAGGGAGAGCACCCCTTTTACCCGCCGTTTAACGGACAGATCCACCAGCAGCCGGATAATCTCCTTGGGTTCCCTGCTCTCTTTGCTGTATGCAGTTTTCAACACTTTAAAAAGAATTTCTATGCGTTTCATGTTATAGCTTAACAACGTTGCACCAAACGTGCCGCCGACAATGATCAGAAAACCTGAAAGATTCAGATAAAGCCCGGTATGTCCATGGACTATAAATCCGGACAAAAAAAGGATCACACAGATCAGCAGTCCAATACTGTTCTTTTTTGTTTTTTTTAAAAACCGGATCTGCTCAGATGTTAACATATTCCCTCCCTATGCGGTCTTTCATTTATTGATGATTTTTTTTAAGTTGCCTGGCCGGGTTTGGGTTTGACAAGAATAATCTCAACCCGCCTGTTTAATGCACGGTTATAAGCGGTTTCGTTGGATGCCACTGGCTGGTGATCTGAGAAAGCGGAAACAAAAATTCTATTTTTATCCACTTTTGACACATCAATGAGATATCTGGCCACCATGACGGCTCTTTTGCTGGAAAGCTCCCAGTTGGTGGGATATTGTATGCTGTGTGTCGGGGCATCATCCGTATGGCCGACAACATTAATGGCAAAATCATTTTCATTCAATACCCTGGCAATCTGGTCCAGTTGATACCGTGCGCCGATTTTAAGCTCAACCCGTCCCGGATCAAAGAGCAGATCACCTGCCAGAATAATCCGGACAGAACCGTCCTCCACCAGATCAACTGCACCGGGATCTCCGATCATCACCTCGGAAATTGCCTGTTTTGTCTGATCATAGACCTTTGATGGGTTGGGGTTCACACCAATATTCACCACCTTTTGCGAACCCTGCTCAGACAGATAATTCTTGCCCGGCCCGTCGCCGAAATAAAGATCCCTGTTACCGGTCTGAAACGCATACATGACTGCAAAAAAGATAAACATGGTCATCATCAGATCTGACCAGGATACCGACCATTTATCATTTCTTTTTTCAGGGGGGTAAGATAAAATTTTATCGTAAAAACTGTCCAGGTCCGTCCGGATGGCAGGAGAACGATCCACTGGCTGTTTAATATCTTCTAAATCCATAAAAATTCCTTTTCAAACGAAAAAAGCCGATGAATTGAAGTTATCCGGCTTCTCAAGGGATCGGCGTTTCAACAGATTTTCTTTAATCTTAAACTTGCGGAAATAAGTTTAAAACGTCGGGCTGTTTATTTGTTTTTCACCAGCTTTTCCAACATTGTTTTTACCTGTTTAAAAACCGAATCCCAGTCCCCGGGAGCAGACTGCCGTATCAGGGTCATGCTTGGGTACCAGGGGCTGTCATCCCGGTCAAT
>JBNKNP010000002.1:0-1568 GCA_050293905.1 Desulfobacteraceae bacterium
CGGTATGAACATTGGGGCCACAACCTCAGGAAAATTTGAAAACAGAAAGATAGGGGAGGGCTCACCACTAAAATTATTGTTTGACCGTGTTTCAGGCCGATTTGGTGACTATAAAATATTTGCGAATAGTTCCCCAAGGGCGGAAGGAGAGTCCATTATTTGGCCTGCTCTCCAAACCACAGACCAAAATCATTTTTATGTGGCTTGCCCAAAATGCGGGTTGTTCCAGACATGGGAATTTGATAATTTAGTGATACCGCATGAAAACTATAAGCTGACAGAAGAACCATATATAAAATGCCAGAACACAGATTGTGAACATCGCATTTACGAGCGACACAAATATAAAGTCCTGCAAAAAAACGAATGGCGGCCGCATTCCGAAGGAGTTGACCCACTAATAAAAGGCTACAGAATAAACAGCCTGTATTCAATGCTAGGATATCCTTTTTCTCAATACGCGCAGGACTGGCTAACAGCCTGCAAGGTTTTCGACGAAACAGGCGACGAAGGGGAGAAAATCAGGCACCGGAATTCAAAACAGGCTAGACCGTGGAAAAAGAAAGTAGGCAAAACAATCAATCATTCAGCACTCTACAAAACGAGGGAAAACTTGGAACCTCTACCGGAAAATTGCGTAATTCTAAGCGCAGGATTTGACGTACAAGAAAACCCTGGCAGAATTGAAGGGCAGGTTAACGGATTCGGGCCAAATCATGAGCGGTATATTATTGATCATAAAATATTTGGTGGAGATCCAAAAATAAAACCTGGGCTTGAGGGATCTCCATGGAATCATGTCGCTGAATTTTTAACGGAAAAAACATACTTGAATTGTTGGGGGATCGATCAACCAATTTATTGTGCTGCGATCGATTTAGGTTGGGGAAAAGATGAAGCTTGGATTAAGCACTTTTTACAAAACTTTGAGCCGCCTTGGTTTGGAGATACACCACAGCAGATTTACGGCGTGTTTGGGAAGGAAGTCAGAAGCGGCGCTATTAATTTTATGAGCCGGACACCAACGGTTGATATTGACGGTTTTGAATCCTGGGGAGTCTACACAAATATAAAACGCGTTTCTCTTCGCAATCTGCTAAAAAATCACATCAACGCAAAAGAAGCAGGCAATGAAAGCAATTTCCACATTGGAGATAAACCTTGTTTTTCTGAAGATTTTTTCAGGCAACTTACAATCAGGAGGCCTGACGAAAAAGGGATCATGCAAAAGCCGTATGATCACGCAAGGGACGAGGCAGAATCATGCTGTATTTATTCTGAGGCAGCTTTTATTTTAGCATTCCGCGATTATGAACTAGGTCCGAATTGGGATGAATTCAAAGCGTGGAACAAACGCAAACCGACTGGCGGCAGCAATCAAAATTTGAGGGTAGTTGGTAGTGTTTTTAATTAACAAAATAGTCGAACAATAGACAAAAATACCGCACGAAATACAAAATTGTCGAAATTCGCTTGACAATCCTTTTAAAACTGCCATATTCTGACAGAAAAGTCGGACAAACGACAAATCTGTCACATCTACCCGGTGAAATATGGCAGCCCCATTC
>JBNKNP010000003.1:0-19571 GCA_050293905.1 Desulfobacteraceae bacterium
TAGTGAATTTTCATGCAGTCAGGACAGATACTGTGGCTGATATCAGCCTCGGAATGCGTGTGAATGTAAACATCAACCCGCTCCCAGTATCCTTTGTCATCCCGGATTTTTTTGCAGAACGAACACAGGGGCAGTATTCCCTGCAGGGTCTTGATTTCAGACAGCGACTGTTGAAGCTTTGCAATTAATTTCTCTTTTTCAAGTTCTGCTGCCTTTCTCTGCTCAATTTCCAGGGTGAGTTCGTCTTTGGATGCCGTGGTATTTTTTAAATTATCCGCCATTTCATTGAATGTGTCGGCAAGCTCACTGAACTCATCATTGCTTTGGATGTGGATTTGATGGGTCAAATCACCGTCTTTTATTGTATTGATTCCTTTCATCAGGCGGTTCAGCGGCTGGGTAATTTTTTTTGAATAGAAAAGGGCGTATACGATAATGAAAACAGATAAAACAAGCACGGATGTAAAATAGTCCCATTTAAGTTTCTCAACCGCAGCAAACGCCTCTTCAACATCAATTTCAGACAGCAATACCCAGTTAAGGTCTTTGATTTCCAACGGTGTATACGATGACAGAACGGCAATATTTCTATAATCTTGGATTATCCTGGTATCGCTGTTGCCTGCCAGGGCATCAAGGCTGGCTGCGGACCTGACATTCTGAAAAAGAACAGAGGTGTTGAATTTAAATATGCTTGATATCATATTTTTATCTGCATTGAATTCAATCAGCTTTGCCCGCAGCGCATCAGGAGACTCAATTAAAAAGCGGGAGTCGTTTCTCATGGTGTAATCCTCCCCGACAATATAGGTTTCACCGGTTTGTCCCAAACCTTCCTCAAACCAGTTGCCGTTACCGGTCATCACAGAATTGATTTGATTGATGGGGAGTTGCAGAATTAAAACGCCGGCCCATTGTCCGCTGGTATATAATGGTTCGGCAATAAAGGCGGCAGGGGCATTAAGACTTGGCAGGTAAAATTTAAAATCCACGAACAGGGGCTGCCGGTCCATTTTTTTGCTGTTTGTTCTGGCTTGTCTGAATGCATCACCGATATTTGTATCTTTAAACGGTCCATCTGTCAGGCTGGTTGCAAAATCTATTTCTTTTTCAACCGTGTAGATAATATCTCCATTGGTATCCACAAGAAAAAAATCATAAAATCCATACCGTTTTATGAAATTTCGAAAAGCAGAATGATACTTTTCATGGGCCGCATCATAGAGTGTGTTCTGCCCGGCAGTATTAAATGTATGTTTCGATCCTTTTGGGAACGGATTGGAGGCAATATATTGATTTTGAAGGGCAAGGCTGTTCAGCCGGGTAGGGATGATATCTGCGGCATTTGGAAAATTATTTTCATAAAATTGTTTAAGTTTGTTACGGGTGACCTGAATCCGGTGTTGATCCAGGCCGGCTTGCTGAAACGCCTTACGAAAATCCAAGACTGCATCCAGGACCACCTGGCTTTCGGAAAGGGTAAGAATCTGTTTTTGAATCAGGGAAAAATAATTTTCAATTTCTCTCTTTTTGCTTTCACGGATGGCAGTCAGCTTGTTAAAAGTTTCTTTTTTTATATTTTGTTTAGAAAAAAGATAATTGTTCCAAAAAACAACCTGGCTTGAAATGATACCAATAGCAACAAAGGCGAGGCTCAGTTTTACAGCAAGTTTCATATTAGAAAACGTTTGATTTCTGGTTTATGTTAAGAACGCATGGCATCTTTATTTTGCTGAGTTCATCAGTTTCTGGGTCACGGCTTTAAGTTCCTCCGGAATGGTGGAAATGTCATCAAACGGCCGGGTACCGTCCCGGTCGGATTGAACGATTTCATCCATTTCAGGAATATATCCCAGAATTTCATAGCCGGGCATGCTTTTTTGAATCAACTCTTTGTCTTCATCCGACCTGACCCGGTTGGCCAGAACAACAATATTGCCGATGCCGATGTCCTGTCCCAGTTTTTTAATCTTATCAGCCGCCACCCGACTTCTTTTACCGGGATTGACCACTATTATCAGAGCATCAACAGAACCTGAGGTGGCCCGGCCCAAATGCTCAACTCCCGCTTCCATATCCATGACCACTACCTCGTTTCTGCCGAGTACGAGGTGGTTCATCAATGCTTTTAAAATGGTGGATTCCGGGCAGATGCAGCCGGAACCGCCCTGCTGGACCGTTCCCATGACCAGCAGCTTTACCCCGTCCCGCTCAATGGAAAACCGGTCCGGAATATCATCCACCTTGGGGTTTAGCGTAAAAAATCCCCCCATGGTGCCGGGGGTCGCCCCGGTTCGCTCAGCGATTAAATCGGAAAGTTCTGATACGGGTGTGATGGGTTTTGATTCATCAATACCCAGTCCGGCTGCGAGGTTGGCTACCGGATCCGCATCAATGGCAATTACTTTTGTGTCCTTATTTAAAGCGGCAATGGATCTGGCAATCAAACTGGTAATCGTGGTTTTTCCCACGCCGCCTTTTCCACCCACTGCTATTTTTAAACTCACAGCTATTTCTCCTTATATTATCTGAAGCCTTTAATTGATTGTGTCTAAAATTGCCCCTCGTTCATCCAACAGGTAAAGTTTGTGGCCATGCACTTTTGCTGCGGCAAGCAGATCGTCCCTGATTACAGCCTGGACGGCATATTTTCCGTTAAATACGTCTTTGGGCATGAGTGCGAAACAATCAACAGCCTGTTGTTTTGTTTTAAACACCGGGATAAATTTTTCATCAGATTGCGTATCTGAAAATCCGACAAATTGTTCAGTTGAGGATGAGGGATCCTGAATGATTACATAGTACCAGTTTTCCCGGGCCTCTCCGGTTGCAAGCAGTTCGTCCAATTCCCACGTTCCTTTGCAGTTGTTTTTTCCGGTTCTAATTCACGTCACTTCAGACAGTATAAGACAGAATAAGGTAAAAAAAAAGCCCCTGTCCTTTAAAAGGGCAGGGGCTATTACTATATTTTGTTTTACAGAGAATTAAATTTCAAGCCATGAATCCGAGTACAGGGTCTCGCCCATAATAACGCGATAGGTTTTAACATAATCCTGTAATTCCTTGTCAAGGCTGTTCATATCAGGGGTATCTCCGTCCATCATTCCCCAGATCAGATCAACGATATCCTGGCGCTGGCCTTTGGCAATGGAGGTCTGTTGTTTATCCAGCGGGTCTGCAATAACGGATTTCATACCATATTTCCAGAGCATGCACATATAAGTCTGGTTCAGGATGCCGCGAAGATGTTCAGGAGGCCCATTGGAGATATTAGACAGGCCGCAGGTGGATTTTGCACCGGGTGCTATATCGTCAATCATCATCTGAAAATTCAGCAGGCTCATGAGCTGCTGCTGCTGGATATTAACAGGTGTTACAATGCCGTCCACCCAGATTCTTTCATTTTCAACACCGGCTTCATTGGCAAAATATAAAAGTTCAACCGCCAGAGCCGCCCTTTCGTTTTCATCCCTGGGAAGACCGTCCGGGCCCCACATCAGGGCGACAAAATCCGCGTCGTATTCCACTGCAAGAGGGACCATTTTTTCATAGCGCTCAGGCCGGGCCATGATTGAATTGATAATATGGGGTTTGCTGGCAGGTTTAATCATCTTCAGGCCGGCTTCAATGGCATCGATATTGGATGTATCCAACAGCAGCGGCATGTCCGGAACTGCTTCCTGCACAACACTGATAACCCATGGCATCAATTCTGTACCGAATTTTTTTGCCGGTCCCAGATTGATGTCAATGTAATCCATGCCCAGTTCTTTTTGACGGACAACTTCTTCCTGGATGGGAACGGGGTTGCGTTTTGCCGGATCAGCCTCTTTGAATTCCTTCCCGATGACATTGGAAATGACGTTCAGGCTTTCTCCAAATAGAATCATGTTTTCCATGTTCTTTTCCTTTTACAATTATTTGAGTTGCTAGGTTAAAGCCGGGCCCAAAAATGGACGCCCGGCTTTTAAATCCTTATTTCGTTTTGAGGAAAGCCGGTAAATGGGCCGCCTCCCTCGGGCCGACCGTAATGGTCCAGCCGGGAAGTTCCTCTTCAACGTCACCTGCAATGGCTGCCGCATAGCCCGGGATGATCAGTTCAGTATGTTTGACCTTGTCCATGATACCGCTTTTCTTAACAAACATACCCACGTCATCACCGCCGAATTTACCGGCTGCCCAGGCTGTCATAACGGAAAGACCTTCAGAGTCCTTGATCAGCAGCCATGAAGGCACTTTGCTGGATTCAATTTCACCAGAAACAATAAAATATGTCAAGGCAAAATTGGTGGTCACCAGAACCGGGGAGTTTTCATCCGGATTTCCGATTTCAAATATGCCCTCGGTAACCGTCATGGGCCGCTGCGGATCGGTATAAATGTTGAGCCGCTCAAGCAACAGCGGGAACAGGGATTCTGAACTGAAATCCGACAGAACAACAATACCGCCGTATTTGGCGATCATCATTCCGGCAATCAGGGTTTCCATATCAAGGTTGGATGCCATTTCACACGGGAAGGTGATGGTCGGGAACCCCAGGGCTTTATTAGATGCTTTGAGTGCAGCCCTGCGGATGGCTACCTGATCTTCAAGGGCCTGTTTGATTTCCCTTGAGCCGGGATCAATTACCAGATCTTTTAATCCCATGCCCGTGAGTTTTTCAGTAAGGGGCTGGAGTGCATCCACAGATTCCGCCTTGACCGCCAGGGGCAGGTCATTTTCTTTGGCAAGCGCACCCATGTCATCTGCATTGGCTTCAGTGGCCGCATACAGCAGGGGGCGTTTGAAAGCGGTCACTGCCACAGCCGCTTTCATGACATCTATATCTTCGGTCATCAGAATCAGGTTGAATTCTGATTCTTTCGCAATTTTCTGTGCTACTGCAGCAAAGGCTTCGGCACCGGTGCCTGCATCCTTTACAGCCAGAAGTTCCGGCCTTAAATTAAGCCCCACGCGTTCATACTGGAATGCATTATAAATTTTTAAATTTTTATCAAGCGTATCTGCGTCAATATCTGAAGAGACGGTTGCCGCGAGAACTGTTGGGTTGAAGAATGTTTTTTCATGTCTGAAAAGAACCGTTTCACCGCCTGTGGTGGTTTTGCGGACACCTTTACCCAGTGCAACAGGACGGATGGGGGGGGCAGAGGCTTCTGCCAGCTGTTCTTTTGCCTCGTCGGAAACGTAAGGACAACTGTCCAGTTCCGCTTTCCCGGATGCAAGGTTCATCGCAAAAGCAAGACATGTTGGGACGCCGCACTCCTTACAATTGGTTTTCGGTAGGAGCTTGAATATCTGTATACCGGTTAATGCCATTTTTTTCTCCTTAAGTTTATTAAAACTTTATGGTAAGGCCCGGCAGCAAGAGCACTGGTCTTTGCCCTGCCGCCGGTCCTGTAAGGTTTATCAATTATCCAACAAGGGGTTCCATATTCAGTGCAGGATGTCCTTTTTCCTGGAGGAACGGAAGGATTTCCTCTTCTGTAATCCCCACTGTTTCATCTGCAATCTTGTCATACAAATCCGGTACACCCATTGCCTCACCTCTGGCAACAATCCTGTCTTTGAGCTCTTCTTTAAGCATTTTCGGCATCCAGACCATTCTCAGAAGGCCACCGTCACCCAGGATGAATTTTCCCTGGGTAATATTGTGTTTTGAATGGCCGACAAAGCCAGGTGAGGAAGCTCCGCCGCCCATGACACCGGCAAGGGTGGTAAACTTCATGCCGCAGGGAGTTTCACCGGTGTAATCCCGGCCAACGGTCATCACGCCGTTGCAGGCCGGCAGCATGGCAGCAATACATTCACAGCAGCCGCAGGTTGTCATGGGGCTGTGGACCATGGAGTAAAAATTGTAGCTGGTTACAGCACCCCTGGAGGCTTTTTGAACAAACTCATTCACTCCTTTGAACTGACCCAGTTTGGCATCAATGACTTCACCCTTTTCAATGGGCTGGTTGGGGCCGGTGGGGTTGATTTCATAGGCCGCCTTACAGTCCATCCAGTTGTATGCACCGCACAGGCCTGTTCTTTCAGGGCTGACCGAACAGACATGGGAGGGTGCAAAAGACTGGCACAGCGTACATGAGTAAAATGTTTCAACATCTTCATCCGTCATTGAATCCACACGGGCATCCCGGCGTTTGTATTCTGCACGGGCTTCTGCCGTCATCTTGTCAACTTCTTCAGGTTTGGTGTAAAGGGTAACCTGGACTTTATCGACAATCTTGGTGAAATCCTGGTGGAATTTAGCATGAAGAACCACACCGATATCTCTTAAGGTGAAGCCTTTTTCAATGGCAGCTTTGCTGACACGGACCCAGGAAATATCCCTCTGGCCGATATGCATGATACCCTGGATATAATTTATCAGATGGTGAATCTGGCGTTCCATGATCGGCTCAAAATCTTCCTGGAATTCACGGCCGGCAATCTGTACACGGACACCCAGGGAGAAGACTTCGCCTTCTTTAATGGTATCCAGATCCGGGCCGTCAATAATGACTTTTCCGTCTTCGATTTCGTTCATGTCCGCCATTTTCACTAGCTCGGTGCATTGGGTTTTCCCGCCGCCGCACTGGGCGTACAGATCGCCTCCTCTGACACGCTCGCCTTCAAAAGCCGGACCAAATGCGCATGGGATATCAATTTCAGTGACCTGGACTTTCAGACCCCTGACTTCAATTGATTTTTGTACCATTTCATCATGGGCAACCGGTGCCACAACATGCTCGTAGGTACAGATACCCGTGGGCAGGATTTCAGGAATCGGTGTATCCGCGATGGTCGGAAAACCCCAGTTTACACAACCGGCTGCAGCAACACCCCATTCGGTTCCGACATCACCAAGGGCATTGACAAATGCGAATATACGGTTCTTGTTGTATTTAAGAATGGTCTTATAATCACCGGGTGTGACGCCGCCAAATGCCATGGCAGCCCTGTTGGCGAATCCAAGCGCAAATACGGCGGAAGAAATATCCGGACCGAACGGAACAATACGGGTATTCCACCCGATCTGCATATCGGCATCCAGGCACTGCTGGATAACGGTATTGCCATTATGATTTGCTGCACAGAAGATGTACAGGGAGCGTTTCTGGTAATCTTCAACAATCATCTTGGCTATTTCCGGGCTGGGCGCTGCACCAACCACTGCAGCAAAACCGGGAGCGGAACCGTCTACAAATTCAACACCACGTTTCCTTAAAATGGTATCATCAGCCGCACCTACCCAGAGTTTTCCGTTTTCTATATCCGGGTCTTCCTGGGCAATGTAGAAATCAGGTTCATTCAGGTATCTGAGTGCTTCCATGATTTCATAGGAGATAATACCGGCCATACCGGCATCAAGGAGCGGGCCCAGGTACGGCAGCCAGTTTTTAAGCCGGATGTGAGGAGGCAGAAGGCCTCTTGCAAATTCCATTGGTTTTTTAAGGTCTTCCAAAGTCTCAACTTTCAGTCCGGTCAACGAATAAATAACCGGCAGATAGTATGCTGTATTCGGGAAACCGACTTTGGTTGCCGCATCATAGGTCTGAAGCGCTTTGTTCAGCTTACCTTCAGCTTCTGAAACTACTTTATATCCACCCTGAATGGCAGCAAATGCGATTAACTTTGACATATTATATTCCCCCTTCTTTGAGGATTTTAGAATCTAATTGTATTTTCAACACGTCCATTATCCGTCCATTTCAGCTTCTCGAAGTGATGAGCTGTGTAATATCAGCCTTCGAGGGCCTGACGGTCAGCCATATCCATCAGAACACGTTCTCTTGCCTTGTCGATGCCCAGTTCTTTTCTCTTTTTGTCGATATGGGCGATCATCAGGTGTGCGTGTTTGATCGGATCGGACTCAACATCCCACATGCCGCCGTATATCTTTTCCATTTCCTTGCTGATGTAATCATGGAAAACAGGTGCACCGGAAGAATGAAGTTTGCCGCCGAACACGGTATAAATACCGCAGGTGACAACATACTGGCCAATGGCAATGGCTTTTTCACTCATCCATTCGGGGGCGGAACCGGCAACCGGCCAGTCGCACAGATCCTGGCCCATGCCGCCGGCATTCACTACCTGGATGGCAGCGTTGATGATCCGGGAGTTATCCACACAGGAACCCATATGGAGAACCGGCGGAATACCAACGGTTTCACAGATTTCTGCCAGACCGGGGCCGCAGTAGGCAGCGGCTGAATCCGGCTGGAGAAGGCCGGCCATTGCAGCAGTGATACCGCCGCAGCCGGTGGTCAGAACAATAACGTCATTTCTGATCAGTTCCTTGATCACTTCCAGGTGGGCTTCATTGTGCTTCTGGCGGGCGTTGTTACACCCGACAACGCCTGCAACACCACGGATACGGCCGTTGATGATGTTGTCATTCAGGGTATAGTATGTGCCGCGGAAAGTGCCGCCGAGGTGGTATCTGATGGATTCAACAGAGAAACCGGCCACCTGGGATTCTTTCTGGGTTGGAATTTGCACATTGTCAGAACGGTTTTTGAAGTTTTCAACCGCCATTTTTACGATTCTCATGGCATCTTCCATGGCATGGTGTTCGTCAAACTCAACATGATGAACATTGGACTGCTCCATCTTAGCCATGGGGTGGGTGGTGAACAGTTTGGTGTGGAAACATTTTGCCACATTGGCCAGATTCTGCATCACACATTGCACGTCGACAACCATTCCATCACAGGCACCGGTAATAATGGCCAGTTCCTGCTGGAGAAAGTTTCCGGCGTTGGGCACACCGTGTCTCTGGAGAACTTCGTTGGCCGTACAGCAGATACCGCCCAGCTGGATGCCTTTTGCGCCGACTTTTTGGGCCAGGTCCAGCATCTCTGCGGTCTGGGAGGCTGCAACAATCATTTCTGACAGAACCGGCTCATGACCATGAACGATAATATTGACATGATCCTTTTTCATAATCCCCAGGTTGGCTTCGGAAATTAATGGCGACGGGGTGCCGAACATGACATCCTGAAGGTCGGTGGCCATCCAGGAGCCTGAAAGATCGGCCAGAGAGGCTCTGGCTGCCTGCTTCATAATATTTTTGTAATCCTGGTCAACACCGATGCAGGTTCTGTGCATGATGTCGACAATCTCCCTGTCTATATTTCTGGGAAGAACTCCTTGTTTTTCCCACAACTCATACCTGGTTTTAGGAAACCTTTTGGGTACCATTAAATGGCCTTCAGGTTTTCCCCATTCGCCAAGAATGGTTTCTGCAAGCTCAAGTGCGATTTCATCAATGTCCCTGTCAACCATCTCACCGTCTACTTCAACTTTGATATCCACGCCGTAATCCGGTGCGATGTCCAGTAATTTGATGGGATCTTTAATCTTGTAATCTTCTGTTTCTTTTCTGGCTGCGGACAGAAAGACTTCTGCAACGGTTCTGCCGTGATCAGAATGAGCTGATGCCCCGGCTGCTACCATCCTGGCAAAGTTTCTGGCAGCAATGGTGTTGGCTGTGGCACCGCAAAGGCCTTTTCTTGTATCTTCGCCTTCAATTCCGTCTTTGGGAAGCGGGAGCCGGCAGGGCCCCATTGCGCAGTTTTTACAGCAGGTTCCCTGGATACCGATGTTACACTGCTTCATTGCAACGGCTCTGTCGAAAATCGTCTCAATGTTCAGTTCATGAGATCGTCTGATCATCTGCTGGGATGCAACATCAACAGACGCTGCTATCGGATCAGCCAGTTTAGACTCTTTGGCTGTCTTTTTTGTTTTTTCTGCCATCTTAAGGTTCCTCCCCTTAATTAAATATATATAGTGGTGGCGCTACATATGAATAACGTGCACGTACCGTAATAGTTAACTTGCGCGTTTATGAATCCGGTTAAGGCTTTCAATAATCCGGTCAAGTTCTGATTTGTTAATCGCAGCAGGGGTTTTCTTAACCGCTGCTTTAGGCGCCGCCGCTCTTTCGGCTGCGGCTTTTGCACGTTCGGCCGCCCTTTTTTCTTTAAGTTCGGCTTCTGCCGCTTCCCGTTTTTTAACTTCTTCAAGTTCAGCCTGTTTGGAAGCTTCGGCTTTAGCTTTAGCTTCTGCTTCTGCTTTTGCCTTTGCATCTGCTTCAGCCTTTGCTTTGGCAGCCGCATCAGCAGCAGCTTTAGCCTCTGCGTCAGCCTTTGCCTTGGCTTCAGCCTCGGCTTTGGCTTTGGCTTCAGCAGCCGGATCAGGCGCAGGTGCAGCCGGAGCTTCTTCTTTTGGAGCCGGCGCAGCTTCAGCCTTTGGTGCTTCTTTTTTCTCAGGTGCGGGCGCTGCTGCTTTTGGGGCTTCCTTTTTAGCAGGAGCCGCTTTTTTGGCAGGCGCGGCTTTCTTTTCTTCTTCTATGGTCAGATCAGCCTCGGGTGCCATACCGGCAAAATCAATTTCAACATCATCCAGCCGTTTTGAGATAGCGGCAACGTCCATTGCAGAGCCGCCGTCAGTCAAAAGATCAATAAATGACTGAACCAGGCTGACAGCCTCTGGGTGACGCATGCTTAAAAAACTGGAGCCTGCCAGCAGGTAGGATACGCCACCAACTGCTTCCATGAGGACGGCTCTTCTTTCAGGATCACCCAGTTCAGGCGCATCCTCAACCGTCTGTTTGGCTTCTTTGCATTTCCATACTTCATTACCCAGGTTGTTGAACATCGGATTCTGAAGTTTGTCGTCTCCCTGGGTCATGGCTGCCTGTGTCAGACGTTCCATAACTGAAAAGGTATATTCAAGACCATAGCCCAGCCCGCCTGTTGTCGGGTCAACAATCACTTTGTCAAGGCCGACACCCAGGTTTTCCAGGAGAATGTTCACCTGTTTGGCCAGGTTGACGTCAATGGGAGAAGAGGAGATAATCGTGTGGCCGTAAGCCATGGCTGCCGCACCAATCCCCTTATGGTTCTTTTCTTCAACCGGCCCGATGGTCAGGTTCATACCCTGGCAGACTTCACATACTTTTTTAAAGACTTCTTCATCTTTGGCAGGAACAGCACACCCCCAGACAATCAAAGGAACGCTGATGGCCTCCTGAACTTTTTTAACAGTTTGAGCCGCATCATCAGCGCCAACATCTTTATCATTCGGATCGGTGCTCTTTAATTGCAGGACAATCGCTTTTGCACCGTATTCCTCAACACATTTTTTTGCCCAGGCAGCCGGATCGGATACAACATCTTTGAACGGTGCGACGGCAGCTTCGGGCCAGTCTGTTGGTTCCATGTCCCAGATTTCCATCGCAATGACGGGTTTGTTCGGCATGTTACCTTCAAACTGGTAAAACGGATAACTTGTTTGACCGCCGACGGTAACGGCATTATCACCGTTTCCGATGGTAACGCCTTTGATGCTGCCGGCATACTTTTCTTTGGTTATTTCAAATCCCACTTTTACCTCCTAAGATTAAAGAATAATTTTTGAGTTGGGGGGTTATAAAACTGAGTTGACGAAAAATTGTTAGAGAAGGGCAGGATGAGTATGAAACAGCTAGATCAGGTTCGGCCAGCGTAACAACAATCTCTTGTTCTTCCATACGGGTACCCTTGTCATAACTAAATAATAAAAATTACAAGTAATGACTTATAAAATAATATTATTGTTGTCAATAGAGGAATGAATTTAAAATGGATATATTCCGGAGGTTGAAATGCCTTAGTTTTTAAGCCTTTTTCAGCGCTCGTCTACAATGTGGTATAAGGGGGGTAAAAATATTTCGCCGATTCAATTTTTTCCGGCTAAAAAAATCGGTTTTTCCCGGTTTCTTTTAGTTGATTTTTTATATTTTCTTATATAGGTTAATCAGGCAAGGATTTTTACAGCCCGAAATGTTTAACCTAAAGAGAATAATAGGTTTCTTTTTTTAATTTTAACGGCTCATCCATTTGAGTCAACAGCAATTAAGGAGTAAACAAACATGGCACTAGATCCAACCAAACACTTAGACTGGGAAATCGCGGAAGATGCAGAAAAAACCATGCTGACGATCTATGAAATCGGCGAAAAACTAGGGTTGACAAAAGAAGAACTTCTTCCCCAGGGGCATTATATTGCAAAAATAGATTTTAAAGCCGTGCTTGATCGTCTTAAAGACAAACCAAATGGTAAATACATAGATGTGACGGCTATTTCGCCCACACCGCTGGGTGAAGGGAAATCCACTTCTTCAATGGGACTTGTCCAGGGGCTCGGTAAAATCGGCAAAAGTGTTTGTGCTGCGATTCGTCAGCCTTCGGGCGGTCCGACCATGAACATCAAGGGTTCTGCAGCCGGCGGCGGTCTGGCCCAATGTATTCCTCTAACGCCGTTCTCTTTGGGATTCACCGGTGATATCAACGCAATCATGAATGCCCACAACCTTGCCATGGTGGCTTTGACCTCCCGCCTGCAGCATGAAAGAAACTACACGGACGAGCAGCTGGAAAGACTGTCCGGTATGAAAAGAATCGACATAGATCCCACCAATGTTGAAATGGGATGGATCATGGACTTCTGCTGTCAGGCACTTAGAAATATCATTATTGGTATTGATGGTGTCAATGGTAAATCAGACGGTTTTATGATGAAATCAAAATTCGGTATTGCGGTTTCTTCAGAAGTAATGGCTATTCTTTCATTGGCGACTGATCTAAAAGATATGCGTGAAAGAATGGGTAAAATTGTTGTTGCCTACACCAAAAAGGGAAAACCCGTTACCACTGAAGATCTCCAGGTAGCCGGTGCCATGACTGCATGGATGGTGGATGCGCTGAATCCATCCTTAATGCAGACCCTGGAAGGACAGCCGGTAATCGTTCATGCCGGTCCGTTTGCCAATATCGCCATCGGCCAGAGTTCCATTATTGCCGATAAAGTCGGTCTGAAGCTGGCGGATTACCATGTTACTGAATCAGGATTTGGTGCGGATATCGGGTTTGAAAAATTCTGGAACCTCAAATGCCGCTATTCAGGCCTTAAACCCGATTGTGCGGTCGTTGTTGCAACCATCCGGGCACTTAAATGCCACGGCGGCGCACCGGTTCCCGTTCCCGGAAAACCCATGCCGGAAGAATACTCTTCAGAAAATGTTGAATGGGTTGCGGCAGGTTGTGGCAATCTTATTCATCACATCAGAAACGTTAGAAAAGCAGGCATCTCTCCGGTTGTCTGTATCAATGCTTTTTATACGGACACGGATGCTGAAATTGAAAAAGTTCGTGAATTGTGTGAAGCAGAAGGGGCAAGAGTTGCGCTTTCCCGCCATTGGGAAAAAGGCGGCGACGGCGCCATTGAATTTGCTGAAACTGTTGTTGAAGCATGCGAGGATAAAACGGAATTCAAATTTTTATATGAACTGGATATGCCGGTTAAAGAGAGAATCGAACTTATTGCAAAAGAGGTCTATGGTGCTGATGGCGTTGACTATTCAGCAGAAGCTGAAAAAGCCCTTGCCAGAATCCAGGCTGACCCGGAACTGGCCGGTCTTGGCATGTGCATGGTGAAAACCCATCTGTCATTATCTGACAACCCCGCACTTAAAGGTGTGCCCACAGGCTGGAGACTCACCATCCGTGAAGTCCTCACCTATGGTGGTGCCGGTTTTATCGTTCCTGTGGCAGGTGCTATTTCCCTGATGCCGGGCACCGGTTCCAACCCGGCATTTAAACGGGTTGATGTGGACGTGGAAACCGGAAAAGTACAGGGTGTATTCTAAAAATTAAATATTTAGGAGAGAATTATAATGACTGCTGAAATTATTAGCGGAACGCAAATAAGAAAAGAGATCCTCGCTGAGATTAAAGAAGAAGTCGATCAAATGAAGGAAAAACACGGCAAAGTGCCGGGGCTTGTGACGATCCTTGTCGGTTCAAGTCCTGCATCCATCAGTTATGTGACCTTGAAAGTCAAAACAGCCATCAGTCTGGGATTTCATGAAATTCAGGATGATCAGCCAGAGGATATTTCCGAAGCAGACCTTTTAGGTTTGATCGATAAGTATAACAATGACCCGGATATCCATGGCATCCTGGTTCAGCTGCCGCTGCCCAAACATATTGATGATAAAAAAGTATTGAATGCCATCAATCCGGATAAAGATGTGGACGCCTTCCATCCGGTCAATGTCGGCCGCCTGATGATCGGCGGGGATGAAGCAAAATTTCTGCCCTGCACCCCTGCCGGTATCCAGGAAATGATCGTCCGTTCCGGCACGGAAACATCCGGTGCCGAAGTGGTTGTCGTGGGACGGTCCAATATTGTGGGAAAACCCATTGCCATGATGATGGCTCAAAAAGGTGTCGGTGCCAACGCAACCGTAACCATTGTTCATACCCGTACCAAAGACCTTGCAGCCCATTGCAAGCGGGCGGATATCCTTATTGTGGCGGCCGGTGTTCCCGATCTTGTAAAACCCGAATGGATTAAACCCGGATCTACGGTTATTGATGTGGGAGTTAACCGGGTCGGGATGAATGAAGAAACCGGAAAAGCCATCCTTAAAGGGGATGTGGATTTTGAAGCAGCCAGGGAAATTGCCGGCAAAATTACACCGGTTCCGGGTGGTGTCGGTCCCATGACCATTGCCATGCTGATGAAAAATACCCTTAGATCTGCCCAGTTAAGCCTGTAATCGCATTGTACAGCAGGTTTGCAGGGTAACAGGAAAACGAATACGGCCGGAATCAGGACATGTTGATTCCGGCCGTATTGTTTCGTGGACCGGCAGGGCGAATATCAATCGGCTGGGCCGGGCATTTTTAAGATCGAAAAAAAGGAGATGTTATTTTTTTATATCCGGTTCTCAAAATATTGCCGGTGTCTGTTCAAACCTTACAAGGCAGGCTCAGAACCGCTGAATTAAGCAGGCTTGCCCGAACGGCTGCCGGCAGGTCCTCCGAGTTATCCGGGTTTCCTGTGATGGTGTTTGAAAAAGAGGAGCACTCGGGCGCTCCGAAACCTGCCGGCGGTATTTACTGGTCCGTCAGTCACAAACCAGGCGCTGTCGGTGGTGTGGTGTCAAAGCGGCACGTGGGTATTGATATTGAAAAAATAAAGACGGTTTCATCTGCATTATATAAAAAAATTGTGACTCCTGAAGAACAGCTCTTGTTTTTTTCTTCTTCCGGCCCACCGGGCGCCCACTCTCCGGATGCTGTTATTTTTTTCCGTGTTTTTACAGCCAAGGAAGCCGTTCTGAAAAAAATCGGGATCGGGATCAAAGGGCTCTCCAGAGCAAAAGTTGTTCGCGTGACCGGTACTACCGGTTTAATTGTTCAATACCAGGAAAGAAAATATCCGGTGGAACATTTTTACATTGACGATTATATTGCATCAGTGACAAAAGATCTGTTTGATGTTCAGTGGACCATCGTGTAAGTATGAATATACAAGCAAAAAAGGACGCATTTATTTATAAGGAGAAAGCAAAATGACGGAAGGAAACGGTTTTGTAATGAGTGAAGAAAAGTCCAAAGCCAAGGAGCCGCTGCCTAAAATTGATTTTTCAAGTTTTATTTTGTCATTGTACTCATCCGGCTTGGTTCAGCTGGGTAAAGTTGAAGATCCATCCACCGGTAAAACATCTAAAAATCTTGACCTGGCCAAACATACAATCGACATGATTGCCATGCTTGAAGAAAAAACCCGGGGGAATTTAAATGAAGAAGAGCAAAATCTGCTCAAAGCGCTGCTCAGCGAGATCCGCATAGCATATGTCGAGGCAAAGGCTTGATACAAACCTGTCAGTCATTTGCCAAAATAAATTTGTTCCTGTATGTCACCGGCCGCAGAGATGACGGTTATCATGACCTTTACTCGCTCATGACGCAGATAGACCTGTGTGACACGCTCACCATTGCGTTTAACCAGGACCGGACCCGTGTGGAGTGTTCATATCCAGACGTTCCGGAAGACGAATCAAACATTGCCGTAAAAGCGGCGCTTCTTTTCAACAAACGCCTGAAAACTGTTAACCCGGTATCCGGCCAAGGTGTTTTTATCCGGATTGAAAAAAAAATTCCGCCCGGCGGCGGGCTGGGCGGCGGCAGTTCGAACGCAGCAACGGTTTTAACTGCTTTAAATGAATTCTACAACCAGCCGTTTTCCAAGGAAGATTTGATGAAAATAGGCCTTGAACTGGGGGCGGATGTTCCTTTTTTTATTTTCAACAGACCGGCCATTGCAGAAGGTGTCGGAGAAAAGCTCTCGCCTGTTCCTATCCTGAAGCCGTATTTTCTTGTTTTGTGTGATCCCGGGGTGGCGGCTTCCACACCCGATGTCTATAAAAATATGGATTTTAGATTGACTTTAAAACAAAAAGATAATATAAAATCTGGTTTGAATATGTCTTTACGGGGACAGGAATTTGATGTGGGTGATCGTTTGCACAACGACCTTGAAGAATCAGCGTGCAGGCTTTATCCCCAGATTCGGGAAACCAGGGAACAAATGAGCTTGCTGCTGGGGCATAAGGTTTTTATGACCGGAAGCGGATCGGTCCTTTTTTCTCTTTTTTCAAACCCTGAAGATGCACGAAACGGATATGACCTCCTGTCGGAAAAATGGGCCGGAAGCAGCCGAAAAGTGTTTCTTTCCTCGTTTAAGCAAGGATATTGAGTTTAATAACACTGGGGCGTCGTCAAGTGGCAAGACACAGGGTTTTGATCCCTGCATTCAGAGGTTCGAATCCTCTCGCCCCAGCCATAAATATAATTTTATAAAGAGATTTAATATGAACGGCTTGTCAATTTTTGCTGGAAATTCCAATCCTGTCCTTTCGGACCGGATCTCCGAATACCTGGCAAAACCGTTAGGAAGGTTGAAAGTCAACCGCTTCAGCGATGGAGAAACCCAGGTTGAAATCCATGAGAATGTCCGAAGACAGGAAATATATGTTATTCAGTCCACCTGTTATCCTGTTAACGATAATCTGGTAGAACTCTTACTCCTCATTGATGCGTTTAAACGGTCTTCTGCCAGCAAAATTACGGCGGTTATCCCCTATTTCGGGTATTCTCGACAGGATAAGAAAGTTTCACCAAGGGTTCCCATCAGCGCAAAAATGGTAGCGGATCTTCTGGAAAACACAGGTGTCGACAGGGTGATTACCATGGACCTTCATGCCGGACAGATCCAGGGGTTTTTTAATATTCCAGTGGATAATCTGTATTCGGCACCGGTGATTATTGATGATATCAAGAGCCGATACGCGGAGAACCTGGTGGTGGTCTCTCCGGATGCCGGTGGTGTTGAACGGGCCCGTGCCTATGCCAAACGACTCAACGCCAGTCTTGCCATTGTGGATAAACGAAGAAGTGCGCCAAACCAGGCAAAAGCCATGGCCATTATCGGGGATGTGGAAGATAAGATTGCCATCATTATTGATGATATGGTGGATACGGCAGGCACATTAACGGAGGCGGCAAGTGTGATCGTGGAAAACGGCGGCCGGGAAGTGCATGCATATACAACCCACCCCGTGCTTTCGGGACCGGCAATTGAACGGATCGAAAAGTCTTTTTTGAATTCTCTTGTTGCAACGGATACTATCCCTTTGTCTGAAGAAGCAAAACAATGTGACAAGATTGAAACGCTCTCCATTGCAAAATTGGTTGGTGAAGCGATTGTGCGCAGCTACAGAGGGGATTCTGTAAATTCTTTATTTGTATAAAATGATTGATATTAGGGGTCTGCTTTTATAAAAATGCAGATACGGAGGAAAGAACATTGGAATTACTTGAACTGAACGCAAAAACAAGAGAAACAACCGGTAAGGGGGCAGCCAGAAAATTGAGACAGGCTTCCCGGATTCCTGCTGTGGTTTACGGTGCAAAAACCGAAGCGGCAAAGCTTTCTTTGGACACGATCTCTTTTGGTAAAATCATCAGGGACCATGGTACCACCGGTCTTTTTTTCAAACTCAAGGTTGACGGCGGATCCGGCGAAGAACGGATCGTTATGTTGAAAGACCTGCAGATGGATACCTTTAGTTTGAATTATCTGCATGTGGATCTGCATGAGATCGATATGGATACAAAAGTCAGCGTTACCGTTCCGGTGGAAGCGATTGGTGAGAGCAAAGGGGTCAAGGAAGGCGGACTGCTTCAGATCATCAGGCGTGAGCTTGAGGTACTGTGCAAACCGGCAGACACACCGGACAGCGTGCAGGTGGATATTACGGATCTGGAAGTGGGTGATGCCGTCCATGTTGAAGATATCGATCTGGGCGATGCTGTTGAGATTCCCCATGAAGTCAACTTCACCGTTATCACCATTGTTGCGCCGAGCGTTGAAGAAGTTGAAGAAGGCGAAGAAGAAGACGAAGAACTTGAGGAAGCTGCAGCTGATGAAGCTTCTGAAGCAGAGCCTGCTGCTGCCGAAGAATAACGATCTTCAGCAGATAAATGTCGGATTCGAAATTTAAAATGATTGCGGGTCTGGGAAATCCCGGCAAAGGGTATGCCCAGACCCGTCATAATATTGGCTTTTGTGTTTTAGACGCCATTGCTTTGAAATCCGGCCTGATGCTTGATAAAACCCGGTTTGACGCCCAGTATGGTAAAAAGCGGATTTATAATCAAGACACTTTTTTAGTAAAACCCATGACCTATATGAATCGGAGCGGTCTTTCCATTCAGAAATTTGCAGCTTATTATAAGATTGATATGACTGATATCATGATTGTTCATGATGATATGGATCTTGGGTTCGGCCAGATAAAAATTGTGAAAAGCCGCGGACATGGCGGCCACAACGGTGTCCGGTCCATTATTGAATCTTTCGGGCAAAAAAACTTTATCCGGATTCGGGTAGGGGTGGGGCATCCTGGTGATTCAAACCGTGTTACCGGTCACGTGCTGGGCGGGTTCAGCCCGGAGGAGAGCCGTGCTTTGCCCCAACTGATTGAACAGGCATCCGATGCCTGTTTTCATATCCTTGAGTATGGCGTTTCTGCCGCCATGAATACTTATAATACCAAATCATAGCAGGTTGTGTTAAAATAATCCTTTCTGCGTTTAATCCTTGAGATTTTTCAGCTAAAGGAAAGCATATGCAGTACATGATATACACACCGGAAATTGAAATTCAAAACCGGATTCACCGCATCCAGGCCCAAATGCATGACGAATGTTATGACGGCCTTCTGGTGGTTCACCACACCAATCTTTTTTATTGTTCCGGCACGTCACAGAACGCTTACCTGTTTATTCCCAAAGCAGGGTATCCGCTTCTCATGGTAAAAAAGAGTTATGAACGGGCCGGGCAGGAATCATCCATCAAGCATATTGTTCGGATAAGCAGCTTAAAACAGATTTTTTCGTTGATTCAGGATCATCTGGGTAAAGAGGTGACAAGTCTTGGACTTGAACTGGATGTGATTCCATACAATACAGTCTCATTTTATCAAAACAGGCTGTTCCCGGGTATTGAGCTTTTGGATGCATCAAAGATATTTAAACAGGTCCGGCAGATTAAAAGTGACTATGAAATCGGCTTGCTGCGTCATTCCTGCCATGTTCTGGATACGGCATTTTCAAAGGTGCCGGAGTATATTTATCCCGGGATATCTGAAATAGAGCTGGCTGCCCTGTTTGAGGCCCATATGC
>JBNKNP010000004.1:0-8984 GCA_050293905.1 Desulfobacteraceae bacterium
CCCGGCAGGTGGAAGGTGTCATTAAATCAAAGGGCAGTGTCATTAACATTGTGGGAGAAGCCGGTATTGGAAAATCCCGTCTTTTTGCCGAATTTTCAAAACTGAACATTGTAAAGGATATTACCCTGCTTGAGGGCAAAGCCATTTCCATCGGCAGAACCCTGCCCTTTTATCCGATTGTTGATTTCTTGAAAAACTGGGCAAAAATTGAAGATGATGACCATGAAAGCGTTGCATTATCAAAACTGGAAGCACTGGTTAAAAGCATAGACAATGACAATGCCGGCGAGATTTCTCCTTTTATTGCCACCATGATGGGACTGAAGCTTTCAGAACTGTTTCTAAAACGCATGGAAGGGATTGCCGGTGAATCTCTTGAAAAACTGATTTTCAAACATTTAAGGGATTTTTTAATAAAAACGGCAAAAAAGACTCCCCTTGTCATTGTTATGGAAGACCTTCACTGGGCCGACGAAAGTTCAATTGAACTTTTGCAGGTATTGTTTAATTTAACAAAAGATTACAGCCTTGTTTTTGTCAATGTATTCCGTCCTGATTTCAGTGATACCGGTGACAAAATACTGGAACTGGTTCAAAATGATCCGTCCTTGAATGGTATACAGCTTCTACTCAAGCCGCTTGACGCGCAATTGACCGAACTGATGGTCAACAATATGCTGAAAAGCAGTGAATTGTCGTATGATATTCAGCATAAAATCATCGAGCGCACCGGCGGAAATCCTTTTTTTATTGAAGAAGTTGTGAGATCTTTTATTGATGAAGGGGCAATTATATTAAAAGACAATGAATTTATTTTAACGGATAAAATAAATGAGATCAGTGTTCCCCATACGATTGCCGATCTTTTAACAGCAAGAATCGACAGGCTTGAACACAAGACCCGCGACCTGATAAAAATTGCATCGGTCATCGGCAGACATTTTTTCCATAAAATCCTGGTGCAGGTGGCCCGATCAGTTGAAGATATCGATAAACGCCTTGCGTACTTAAAAGATATTCAGCTGATCAGGGAAAAAGAAAATACCGAAGAAGTTGAATACCTTTTCAAACATGCTCTTGCCCAGGAAGTCGCCTATAAATCCCTGCTTCACGAAAGGCGCAGGGAACTTCATCTGAATGTGGCTAATGCCATTGAAACAATCTTCAAAGACCGGTTATATGAATTTTACGGAACCCTGTCCTACCACTATACCCATGCGGATGAACTGGACAAGGCTGAAGAATACATGCTTAAAGCCGGTGAAGAGGCGATGAAAGCATCTGCCACCAGTGAGGCCCTTGGATTTTATAAAAAAGCCCTGGATATGTATATCAACAAGCACGGGGAAAATGTTGACAGACTGAAAATTGCCGACCTGCAGGAAAATATTGGAAATGCCTTTTTTAATAAAGGTATTTATGTAGAAGCATTTGAATATTTTAACAAGTCGCAGGTAAACCGCGGTGAAAAAGAATGGAAACTGGGACCCTTGCAGATTTTCAAGCTGATGGTAAATTTCAGTGTTATTTTAAGACATCTCTACCTGCCCTCTTTTGGAAAAAAGAAAACATCCTCTCCTGAACTGGAAAAACGCTTTAAAAGAAACATAGATATTACAAATTCACTCATCACCGTTGATGTCATGCGCTGCTTCTTTCAAAATTTAAAAAATCTGCGGCAGGGGTTTCAATACGATATCTCTGATTCCCAGGGCGGCTTGAACATGGTTGCAGGCGGAATCGGCCTTTTTCCCCTGACCGGCATATCCTCGGGTCTGGCAGACAGGATCGATCAATATATCCAGAAAACATTTCAAAAAAAAGGAAACCGGAATAATCTTCTGATCTATTGGCTGAACAAGGTTACAGCAGATTTTATTGCAGGAATCTGGCAAAGTCCCTATGATGAAGAGATATTGGACAAAGCTTATGGAGACGGCGACTTTTTTCCGCCGACAGGTACACGCCTGTTTGACGGGTATGCCAAAATCGAAATTGCGGATTTTAAAGCGTTTGATCATATTATTAAAAGACTGAGTGAGGTGGGAACTGAATATAATTTTTTACATGCCCAGTCTGATGTATTTGTGCTGAAGTCAAAATTTGCAATGAAAACCAGAAATACCCGGGACGCAATTTCGTATATTGAAACCGGGATCGCTTTGTCCATAAAAGACGGATGGCCGCCGCGGGAAGTGGAACTGCTCGGCATAAAAGCAAGACTGCATATGATCGACAATGATTTTGAAGGGGCAGAAAAAACATTTATTCAAACGGAACAGATTATCAATAAAATTGGGAAAACATCTGTATTCATACCCTGGATGAGTGATTATTATATCGGCCTGTTTGATTTTGATGTACAAAAATTTGCAAAAGCCGTTAATGAAGATGATAAAAAAAATTATTCAGCATTTAATAAAGCTGCCCTTAAATCAGGCAGGGCAGCCTTAAACCACAGTAAACTTGTAGCTTCTGACAGAACGGAAACCTATAAGCTTATGGGAAAATATTTCTGGCTGATGAATCGACAGAAAAAGGCAATGGAATGGTGGATAAAATCCATAGAAGTGGGTGAGCGGCTTGGCCATAAAATCGAACTGCCCCGTACATATTTTGAAGTAGGGAAAAGTCTTTTGTCTCCTGAGAGCAAAACCGACCGTTTAAACGGGATCACTGCCCGGGAATACCTTGACAAAGCCCAGGCAATGTTTGAAGAAATGGATTTTCAGTGGGATTTGAATGAGATGCGCAAAACATCCCTGGCGAATTAGAATGAAACAGGATGATGAAAAATTCTTCAAATATGTGTCACATTACTTTACTTGGTGAAGCCTTAAAAATTGCAGACATTACGCAATTGGAAGTGCATGGTCCGCGGGTGACCGATACCGAATCTGTGTCAGGGCGGCAACCCGATATTATACAAGCTTTTTTAAAAGGCATTGTTTTCTTTTTTCATTAAGAAAAAGAGAGATATCAAATTTTGAGCTATAGCTTTATTTTACTACATCTGATGACACTCTTTACACAACTTTCCAGGTAGTCGATGTCGATACCTGCTGTCAGCGCCTTTTGCAGAGGGATTATTCACATCAATAACACCTTTTTCATGGGGATTATGACAGGTTGCACAGGTCAGCTTTCCATCTTTATCCAGCGGTAGAATAATATTATATTTTTTTTTCAGTAAATTCATTCGTTGCACAGCTTTTTGTGACGGTTTTCTTAGGTGATTCACATTGCCCGAGTGATTGCCTTTAATATTGTGACATCGTTGACACAATACCTCTATATTATTTTTTAAAACAACATCCCTGGTGCCGGGATATTTCTCATCGGGTTTTTCAACATGACAATACAGGCATTGCCGGACAATTATATTTTTCTTCTCATCCAGTTGTTTATGAGGATTGAGCATGGTGTAATTTTCAGGATTATGGCAACGGTAGCACATGTCGTATCTTTTCTGATAAGGCGCCCCTCTTAAAGAGTTTCCTATGAAGTCGTTTTTCCGGCACTGCAGAAAAATATTATGGCACGTACTGCAGACAATTTTTCCATCTTTAAGCGGGAATGTTGATGGGATTCGTTTTCGAATCTGTTCAGAAGGCATGATATCAACAGGATGAATATAATGTTGTGATGTATTCAAATGACATTTACACAAAAGATTGAAATTTGAGTTATATTTTAATTTTTGCTTTTTTATGCCAGGAGCCTTTTCATGACAATCCTTACAAAATTTTCCGGAATAGTGAAAGGGTCCCTGATTTTTATCCTTATTATCATCATTGGCAAATAAGGGACCGGCTTGAAAAATTATTAAAAATATAATCAGATGGATGATCGGTTTCATAAGAATTGTTAAAATTTGGAAAAATAAAATAAATCAATCATGAAAATCTGCTTTTTTTGATACTCTTTAAAAAATAATTAAGTTCATTTGTATCAATTGGTTTGTTCAGGCAGGCAAAGATATGGTTGCGGATTGCTTCTTTAAAGTCCGGATGAAACCGGCTTTCTGATATACATAAAAAAGTGGTCTTCCGATATTTACGTGAAAGATTTTTTATATCCGTATTATTAAGATTCATGGTGTCAATATTTATAATAACGGCATGAAGACTATCCTCTTTAAGATAGGCGGATAGATTTTCCAGTGTATGAATCGGCCTTGCCTGAAAATCCAGATCATTCAGAATTGAGCATAAATCATTGCAGTATTTTATATTTGCATCAAGTATTCCTATTTCCATTTGTTTATCCTGTTGATAAATAAGAATTTTTTCGCTCAAGATTTACACTGCCGGTTTAACATATTGAAACTCCAAACTGATAAAGCAAATATAGTACCAGGGAGCGAACCGTTTTACGAAAAAGCGTTACTGTCGGTACAGTAATACTGACCTGTTCCGAAATTGAAAATTACTTTAATTGCCGTCACTGGCATAATATTTGCCTTTATCAATTTAAGAAATTCCGGTTTGCTTTATCTCTCAGGGCTGTTGGAATGATTTTACTTTAACATGCGGAGACAAGCGTTCATGAAAAGAAATGCAGAAAACAAACGGTATTTATTTATATTTTCTTTAATTCTTATCAGTTACATCCTAAATAATGGTACCGGTGTCTGTTTCGGACAGCAAAAATATGTGGCAACTGTCAATGGTCAAAATTTACTGGAATATGATCTTCAGCTTTCTTTAAATGAAATCATGCCGGCAGGTGTCTTTCATGGTGGTTTCTCTTCTGAAAAAAGAGCAGCGCAGAGACCGAAGGCGCTTCAAAGAATGATTGATAAAGAACTTTTATATCAGGAGACACTGAAAAGAGGAATGAAAGCTGATGATAAGGCAATAAACAAACACCGGGATAAACTGATTTCTAAATTTGGAAGTCTTGAAAAGTATATTCAGGTTTTAAAAAAAAACGGTCTGACAGACGATCGATATGTGCGAACCCTTAAAAAAATTGAAATGGCAACGGAAATTATCAAAATCGAGGTTGATCAGAAGGCTTCAGTATCAGACGCTGAAGCCTTGGATTATTATTCACGCAATGTCAAAAAATATATGCGGCCCAGCAGTATCAAACTCCGGCACATTTTAATATCCGTTAAGCCTAATTTATCCATGGAAGAAAAAGCCGGTTTAAAAAATAAAGCCGAAAAACTGCTTTCCAGAATCAGGACAGGCGAGGATATGGGACAGCTGGCGCGTGATTATTCGGATGACAGATATCGAATAAAGGGGGGAGATTACGGATTTATCCATAAGGGAAGACTTGACCCTGATCTTGAAAAGCATGTCATGAAGCTTGATATCAACCAAGTCAGTGATGTGATACAGACCCGGTTCGGGTTTCACATTGCAAGGGTTGAGGCTGCACGGCCGGCAAGCCAGTTAAGTTTTGAAGACGTTTCTGAAAAGATAAAAAAACAAATATTCGAGACCCGGAAAAAGAAACTTGAACAGGGGTTGATATCCCGCCTGAGAAAAAATGCAGAAATAATTATTCACTAGAATATTCCAAGATTCACAAAGCCTCTATTTTAAAAGGGTTCATACTGAATGAAAAAATTTAAAATAACAAAACATATTATGAAAATTGTCAATGTTGTATTATGTCTTTTTTGTCTTTATTCGGGAGGGGTTTTTGCAGACATAAGGTATACCCATCATGATTTTGAATACTGGTCATGGGCATATCCGACACAAGCCAATCCCAGAAGGGAAATCTGCGTTTTTTGTCATACACCGCATAATGCCGATACAGATACGGCAGACGGTCTCTTATGGAATCATACGATCACCAGCGCCGCCTTTAATACCTATACGTCTGCAACGCTTGATGCCTCAGTCCCATCCCCAAACGGCATTTCCAAACTCTGCCTGTCGTGCCACGATGGTACGATAGCCGTTGACAGTCACAGCGGCATGCCGGGTACAAAAGTGTTAGGTTCAGGATTCGGCACTGAAGGCGGTGTGATTGGAACCGATCTGCGGGATGATCATCCAATCTCATTTTCTTACAATACCGCTTTGGCGCAAAATGATGGAGGGCTCAAAGATCCGTCTTCTTCACCCTCGGGTATCCCCGGCGGAACAACGATTGAAAATGATATGCTTTTTGATGGAAAACTCGAGTGCAGTTCCTGCCATGATGTCCATGTGCCTCGCAATGACAACAGCCAGGGGAATTGCTGGGGATGTCACGTGATCGATGGTCAGTGGTCAACACCACCTAAAAAACTTACATTATCTTTACGTGTGGGAAATGAGAAAAGTGCCTTGTGTCTTACCTGTCATATCAAATAGCAGGTTTTATCAATAGTGCAGCAAATAAAATACGTATTAATCCCTGGTCGCCGCCACAATTCTGCGATATTTTTCATCACTTTCTTCTAATGATTTGCCAGCCTTGACAAGTTCGGTCACATCTCTGATGGATTTAACCACAAATGAAATATTCCCGTTGTCATCCGTTAGTGGAGACATACGGATATCCACCCAGGTTTTCCATCCACCTGAATGAAAATGCTGATGCCATGCCGAATGGGGCTGACCGGTTTGAAATACATTTTTCAGCGGACAATGCTCACCTTTCTGATCACAGGGTTCATCAAAACCGTGTGATACTTCATAACAGAACCGGCCGATCACATCCTCTCTTTTTCGACCACAGGTAGCAATAAAATTTTTGTTAACATCGGCAATAAGATAATTTTTATCAATAATCAGTATGTCGTCATGGATACAATTCATCACAGTGCGATAGTAGTGTTCAATTTTTTTAATTTTTTTTTGTAACGCTCGAAGTTCACTTTTGATGTGCTCATTTGTTTTTTTTAAATTTTCCATAATAATCGTTCCAAAGATTAAAAATCCGTTTTTCTGTTATTTTTTTACTGCTTTAATTGTAACGCAAGGTTTATACCATGGCAAATTATTTTACTTTAGCGGGCTAACAACAAATCACTGTCTATATAAAATAGATAGTGTCTGATTTTCAGACACGCATAATGTTCTGAAATAAAAGCATTATAGGCTGTATGCCCTAAAAAGTGTAACAGATCTGATCAATAATAACATCGCTGTTATTGGTTTATTTTTAAAGAATCTTCTTAAAACAGCGTGTTCAATAATTTTTATTGCATGGCACGATATCTGCTGTCCTGAATAAGACAAAGACAGGTGTCGAAAAAGGGTCATAATAGATTTTAATTCAGAAATTTTATAAAATAAGGCAAAAGCTTTGAGTTCTGTCAGGTATCCTTTCACAGTATTGTTTTTTGTTATAGTAATGGCGGCTTTTAATTATTCTCCGGTTTTGGTATCTGCGCAGGAAAAAATGATTACCGATACTGAAAACTGCCTCTTTTGCCACCGATACCCAAGCATCGGGCGGTATGATAAAGAAGGCAGACGCAGAATATTTTATCTGAATGAAGCCAAATTTGCAAATTCGGTTCACGGCAGATTGAGATGCAAAAGCTGCCATTCAGGTGTCAATGAGATCCCTCATGCGGACGTTAAAAAAGTGGATTGTGCAACCAACTGCCACTTAAAGGAGCCTTCAAACAATAAAGAGTTTTCTCACGAAAACATGATCCAAAAATATAAGAAAAGCGTTCATGGCAGCGGATCTGTCGCAGATAAAACGCCCTACCCTGAAGACCTGCCGGATTGCAAATACTGCCACGACAACAGATTGTACAGCTATTTTAAAGGATTTGGGATTAATAAACAGGCCATGTTAAACGAAACAGTTGGACGTTGCGCAGGCTGTCATACGGACAAGGAATGGGCAGATAAATTTTATGCGCACTTTACCCATCGTATGACAAAAAGGAGAACCCAGAAAGAAATAGTTGAATTGTGCACCAGCTGCCACGAAAACAGTGAAAAAATGGCCCGGCACGGTCTTGAATCAGTAACAACATATAAAGATACATTTCATTGGAAACAAGTTAAGTACAGTGTTGAAAATGCACCGGATTGCATCAGTTGCCACGTCACTACCGGTCATTCAATTCATGAGATAAGGCCTCGGTCGGATTCATTGTCCCCGGTGCATATGAACAATAGGACACAGACCTGTTCCAGACAGGACGGTGTACAGGCCTGTCATCCCGGGGCAACGGAAAGATTTGCAGGCGGCCGGGTCCATGCCTACGGAAAAAAAGTACAAATTGCCAGTTCACTGTCCAATACAGAAAAAGCACCAGAACTGAATTCAGCCTCATCCAGGTTGCTGGTGAAGCGGGCAGAAGCAGAAATTCAGCCCAGACAGGTGTTTAATTACAATATACTAAAACTTTTAAAATTGTTTTATAAGCTGTTAATCGGGAGCGTCATCGGCTTTATGCTGTTTCATCAGTTTCTTGATTTTCTGAAAGCCAGAAAACAACATTAATTCAACCCTGAAAAGGACGCTTATGAATACCAGTCAGTCCGGTCATAAGGAATTCATTGAAAAACACTTTATCCGGTTAAATTTTTCTGAAAGAGTGCAGCATTTCATGTTACTCACTTCTTTTTTTGTCCTTGCATTGACAGGGTTCATGGTGAAGCTTCCTGAAGAGTTGATCTCCTTGCTGGGAGAACACAGAGAAACTGTTTTTTTAATCAGAAGAATGGTCCATCGTATTGCAGGAACAACCATGATATTCGTATGTCTGTTTCATGTTCTGTATATCATTTTTTCTCCTGCCGGACGCCGCTGGTTTCTTGACATGATGCCCGGGTTAAAGGACTTGAAAGATATATATCACAACCTTTTGTATTATGTCGGCTTCAGGCCGTCAGCTCCTGAATTTGACCGTTTCAATTACAAGCACAAAATGGAATATGGTGCACTGATAGTCGGCAGCACCCTGATGTCTGTTTCCGGCATACTCTTATGGTCGGAATCTTTATGGAGCAAGTTTGTTCTTGATATTGCCGCTGTCGTACATGGTATGGAAGCTGTTCTGGCCTGTC
>JBNKNP010000005.1:0-15261 GCA_050293905.1 Desulfobacteraceae bacterium
TTGTTCTCGACAATTTGCCTGGAAGCGCTCTTTTCTTGTTTATTTTCTGAACAAATTCAGTGGTCCCGAATTCGGTTTTATCAAAAATCTCATATCCAACCCCCCCGCCTTTGGGGATTCCGTCTTTTGCCATTGAAAGTCGGACATCGTAAACCTGTTCCTGGGGGACCAGGATGGTCGTACCGTCTCCTGTGAGCCGATAAGGAATATTGTTTTCTTTTAATTTCTCCACCACCAGAGATGCATCTTCCTTGGTCAGCCCGCTGTAAGCCGGTCCGAACTGGGTTTTATTGGCCCAGACAAACATGGTGGTGAACCCGGCTACAATGAGCATGGCAATCAGTCCGAAAGCGATTTTCCTGGACAGCGGCAACTCTTTTATGGTGGTAATAATTCTTTCAATGACAGGATTCATATTCCTTGATCACTCCATTTTATGCTGACATCATTAAGGCCTTGATAATATCCGATCATATCTGCATGCGCATGACTTCATTATAGGCTGACATGACTTTGTTTCTGACCTGGGCAAGAATTTTCAAAGATGTCTCAGCCTTTCCAAGCGCCATCATGCCTTCATGAATCCCCATCTCCCCTAATATGACCTTTTCAATGGCCTGATCCGCCTGGTGCTGTTTAGAATTGACATCCTTAACCGCCGCCTGGATCCGTTCAGCAAACTCGGAGTTTCGCTGACTTAATTTTTCCGGCAGCGGCTGTGTGTTCAGCATGGTTCTGTTTACACCTTTTACGTTATCCATTATTGTTCCCCTTTTTTATCAACATCCGGGTTCTATTTGCCGATCTCAAGTGCTTTTAATATCATGTCCTTTGTGGCGGACAATGCTGTGGTGCTGGCCTCATAACTTCTTTTGGCCACCAGCATGTCGGCGATCTCCGTCAAATGGTCCACATTGGGCATTTTTACATACCCTGTATCCGGATCAGCATCCGGATGGGCCGGATTGTAAACCAGTCTGAAATCCTCCTGGGATTCTATCACCTGATCCACATTAACGCCGGTTCCTTTGTCCTGGGCCTTATCTGAATCAAATTCAATGGGAGACAGCTCTATCCCGTAGGATTCTTCTTTCTGCCGTTTTTGCTCAATGACACTTTTAAAAGAATCAATATCCTCCCCTTTGAAAACGACCATTTTTCTTCGATAAGGTTCTCCGTTGTCGGTCCGGGTGGTGTCCACGTTTGCCAGGTTTTGGGCAATGACATTGAGCTTATGCCGATGGGCGGCCAGGGCTGTCCCGCTTATTTTGGCTGCATTTAATAAATCCATGTATTATTTTCCTCCCTCGTCAATGGAATACTGAAGAATTTTCAATTTTCGCAGCAGCAGTTCCGTGGTTGTCCGGTATTTAATATTATTTTCGGTCAGATTCATCATTTCCCTGTCAATATTGACCGAATCCAGATGATAGATATCAACCGATTCTGAGTTCTCACCATCCATATTCAGTGGTTCATCTTCTTCCTGACCGGACAGGTGATCCTGATCGGTTTTATCCAGATAATCCGGTTCCTTTTCCCCCATGACCCGTTTGAGCGTCCGGTTAAAATCCAGGTCCTCGGGTTTATATCCGATGGTATCCATATTTGCGATGTTTCCGGCAATCAGATTATGACGCCGTGCCGAAATATCCAGTGCCTTGCCGATCATTTTTGCAGTATGGCCAAAAATGCGTGAGTCTGCCATTTTCCCTCTCAATACGGAATAAATATTCATATCCTGTCAGTTTTAAGGTTCCTGACAGGAAAGTTTGCAAATTGTGTGCCGGAAACGGATCAGCTTTTTTCTTTGTATTCGTTCAGCTTGTTTCGAAGGGTCCGGACACTGATGCCCAGAATTTTTGCAGCATGGGTTCGATTGCCCTCGGTCTGGTCAAGGGTCTTGAAAATCATTTGTTCTTCCATTTCTCTGAGTGAGCCGGATCCGGGCCCATCGGTATCTCCGACAGGGGATACAGGCGGTTCATTTTTAAGATCAACCCTGTCAATCATCAGATCATCCGGCACGATCAGATCGTTGTTTGCCAGCAGAACCGCCCGATGAATAATATTTTCAAGTTCCCTGACATTGCCGGAAAAACTTTGGCGGCTTAACATGGAAAATGCCTGTTTTGTCATTCCTTTGACATTTCGACCGTCAATTTTACAATATCGCCTGATAAAAAATTCGCATAGGATTTCAAGATCCCGGCTGCGGCTCCTTAACGGCGGGATCACCAGGGGAATGGTATTGAGGCGGTAAAACAGGTCCTCTCTGAATTCTCCGTTTTCAACAGCTTTCTTTGCATCCCGGTTTGTGGTGGCAATCACCCTGACATCTACATCCACAGGTTCTATTCCCCCCACCCGGTCCACAACTTTTTCCTGGAGCACCCTGAGCAGTTTTGACTGCAGATGGAACTGCATTTCTGTTATTTCATCCAGAAAAAGCGTTCCCTTGTCTGCCAGTTCAAACTTGCCGGTCTTTCTTGAGATCGCACCGGTGAATGCACCTTTTTCATGGCCGAACAGTTCACTTTCCAGCAGGTTTTCCGGCAGAGCCGCACAGTTTACCGCAACAAAAGGCTTGTCTTTTCTATCACTTTTTTCATGAATATACTGGGCAAATAATTCTTTGCCGGTACCGCTTTCCCCCTGGATTAATACAGACGCACTGGAATCAGCAACCCGTTCGGCAAGATCCATCAGCTGCAGCATGCCTGGATCTTTTGTAACGATTTTCACCTTTTTTCTTTTGGAGCTATGAATTTTTTTCTGGATATTTTTTTTTTCAGACAGGGTTAAGGCTCTTTTTGCACACAGTTCAAGCTGTTCCAGTGCAACAGGTTTTACCAGGTAATCCATTGCACCGAGTTTCATCAGATTCACGGCATGTTCCACAACCGGTTCCGCAGACAAAAATATGGTCTGACACTCAACTTTTCTGCGGTCTACCTGTTTAAGAAATTCAATGGCGGAAAATCCGGGAGTCGACATGTCCGCAATCACCAGTGCGGCTTTCTTTTCAACTATTTCAGACAGCACCTCAGAGCCATCCGGTGTTGCATCAACAAGGAAGCCAAGACTTTCAAAAAACCGGACATATTCCATTCGCTCTTTAGGACTTTCAAGTATAATAAAAATTCTATGTCCCGGCATACTGTCGTTTTTTTCCTTAAAATGGGACGACCTTAAGAGTTCTGAACCATCTGGGCCAGTTCCAACGTATTCAGCCGTTGCTGCGCCAGTCTTGCCCAGACCGAATCATATGAGGCGACCACCTGCTTAAAAGCGTCTTTGGCTTTTGACAGAATATTCCCTTTCTGATAGGCATCTCCAAGAAGAAATCCGAGATTTGCCTTTTCCCGTTCATCCTTTGAAAAATTCAATGCCTTGTCATAGGCATTGGCTGATTTGACATACTTTTTTAATTGAATATATGTCCGGCCCAGCTCTTTGTATGCCAATGTCAAGGCTTCATAATTTTCACCGGATGCCAGCGCAATATCCTTAACCGCCCGTTCCCGGTAGTCGGCAGCGGCTTTCCAGTCCCCCTTTTTCTCAAACACATTGGCATGGGACATTAATATCCTGCCTTTTTCACGATGGGCCTTTGCAGTCCGGTAGGCTGCTTTAAATTTATCAGATGATGCTTCATATTCTTTTTTATCAAGATAAATCTCTCCGGCCCGCATAAGGGCATGGACCCGGTGTCTGCTTTTTGCAAACCGCTTGGTAAATCCGTTAAATAATTTAAGTGCGTCGTCCTTACGGCCGGATTCATCCATGGCCACACCCAGCCCGAGAAGCAGCTGTTCAGACCTTGAAGATCTTTTATACTGTTTGTACGCATTAATCAAATGATTAAATGCTTCTTCATATAATTTCGCCTCAAGATACGCAAGCCCCACAGACAATTCAAGCTGCCGGCTTCCCATCCTGTCGATCCTGTTATGTTCAAGCTCGTAACGGTTAAGCACTTTGGTGAATTCATCAACCTTTAACTGCTCCTTGAACAATTGCTCATAGGCTTTTTGCATCAATTTGACCGCCTCATACCGCAGACCCCTTGGGTGTGTGGACAACAGATCTTCAATCTCTTTTATGCAATTATTATATTCACCTTGTTTCTGATAAATTTCAGCCAGCCGCATCATGGCGATTCTTGCATAGGTATTTTCCGGAAATTTTTTCTTGATCATCTGGTAAATTTCCATTTTTTCACTGTCTTTTTTCAGGTACCGTGCAATCCCGATGGAACTTGCAATATACCCTTCAGTATCTGGAAATTTTTCCCTGACCAGTTCATAGACTTTTACCGCTTTTTCCACTTTGTCTTCCATGCCGTAGGTATCGCCGATCCGGCTTAAAATAATATCCCGACCGGGAATATCCACAAATAAATTGAGCACACGGTTTAAATTTTCCCGGGCCGGCCGGCTTAATCCCACCTCATAATTGGCATTCCCGATATACAGCAGCAAATCACTGGTTTCATATACTTTTTTGGGACTGGATGTTACAACGTAATTTAATACTGATAATGAATCAAGGTACTGCCGTTTATTAAACAATGCTTTTCCGTATCCCACACCTGCATCGGCAATATAGGAATTGACTTGTGTGTCCTCAAATACCTGCTTGTAGTAGGTAAGTGCCTTTTCCGGGTATCCTTTTAAATCGTAAATCCAGGCCAGGTGATACAGAATTTCAGCCATACCGGAATATTGAAGGTATCCCTGCTTAACAATATTAAAATATCCTTCTGCAGCTGAAATATTATTCAACTCTTTCTGGATCAGCCCGATTGCAGCATATCCATAGGGAATATAATCTGATTTGGGATAGGAAATCAATGCATCCTGGAACAGGCGTTCAGCCTGGATCAAGCGGGTGTAATCTTCTTTTTGTACTGATTTTAAAAACGCATAGGCTTTTAAAAAAGAAGCCTGTTCAAGACAGGTAAAATTTTCCTGCATGGTGTATTGATCCAGCAGGTCAAAGGCCTTTGCATACAACTTTTTTCTCAACAGGTTGACGGCACTATCAAGCCTGCCGGATTCACATCCTGACTCGTCAATCTTTTGGACAATATCGGAAATATTCCCGCTGTAGCCTGACGCTTCTCTTACCGGCGGCACATAAACAACAGGCTCAGGAATTTGAACCGATTTCAGGAGACGGGGTGCCTTCCCCCCCTTATTAATCTTGTCAACGGCTGTGATCTCAGGGATATCACTTCTTTTCACCGGGTCAGGCAGCTGTTCTTCTTTGGCAATTGCCGTTTTGGAAGAAGGCTTTTTTTCAACTATTTGTGCTGTTTGTGGTTCTGCAGGTGCCGTTGGTTTTATTTGAGGCCCGGGCCGGGGTGAAACCGGCTTGGCTTCAGCCACTGCCTTGGCGATCTCTTTTGTACCAAGATCAACCATAAAGATCGACTGGGATGAATTGAATTTCGAGCGAATCTCACCATAGGGCTGATCACTGGTCAGGATCACAGCCACAACGTTTCCGGAAAGCTTTTCCACTGCAATATTCTGAAACGCCGTTGTTTGTTTACCCTCTATTTTGAACCCTTTTTCCAAGGTCACATTTTTAAGCGCCACCAGCAGTTCTTTTGGTGCCACCTTAACCACTTTTACAGGAATGGGACCGGTAACAAAAATCTCGATAGACAGGGAATCCGGGCTGATCCTGATTTTTTTGATCCCATTGTTTTGGGCATGGGCCTGTTCTGCCGGGAACAGATTCGGCAGAAAGAAAAGGACAAAAAGAGACAGGACACAACCGGTTAAAACAGAATAATATTTGGACTGTAATTTGCTCATAATCTTTACTTTGCTTTATGGATTTATATCATTTCAAGATTAAACAAAGCAATTAATATGCCATATCACGATACTATTACATGATAACAGATCAATTATGAGAATTAAACCAAATATTTAGAATAATTCATTTTCTTAAAATCAGATTATATCCAAAAAATCGATCATGGGACTGATGGAGTGTCAAAAAAATGACGTTATATATCACTAAAAACCGGAGCCTCGTTTTCAGGTTCAATATTCATCTTCTTGATTTTTTCCACAAGCGTGGTCCGGTTCATTTTCAAAAGCGAGGCTGCCTGTGCTTTCACCCAACCGGTTTCATTTAAGGCATGAACAATGAGCAATCGCTGATATTGATCAACAGCCTCATTAAATCCTGTTCCGTTACTGAGGATTGAAGTCACATCAAGTTGTTTGTTTTCAGATGAATTCTGTGTGATATACTCCGGCAGGTCGCTGAGTTCAATAACAGGTTCTTCCACCAGGACCGACACCCGCTCAACCAGGTTTTCCAGTTCCCGGATATTTCCGGGCCAGTCATATCTTAGCAGGGCTGCTTGTGCCTTTTCCGAAAATGTCTTGGCCTGGTAGTTCCCGGACCGCCGGGTCAATCCTCCCTGGAAATGATCCATCAATGGGAAAATATCTTCTTTTCGTTCCCGCAGGGGCAGGATATGAATGGGGATGACATTCAGCCTGTAATAGAGGTCTTCTCTGAAAACACCTTTGTCAATGGCTTTGGAAAGATTTTTATTGGTTGCGGAAATCACCCGGATATCCACCTCAATCGTTGCGGTTCCCCCAACTCTTTCGAACCGCCTGTCTTGAATTGCCCGTAGTAGTTTTACCTGGAGATCCGGACTCATATCACCGATTTCATCTAAAAAAATAGTTCCCTTGTCTGCAATCTCAAATCGCCCGATCCTTGAACGGTGTGCTCCGGTGAACGCCCCTTTTTCGTGTCCGAACAACTCACTTTCCAGCAATTCTCCGGGAATGGCGCCACAATTGATGATAACCATGGGCCCTTTGCTTCTTGAGGAATTATGATGAATGGCCCTGGCAATCAATTCTTTGCCGGTGCCGCTTTCTCCTGTGATTAAAACGGATGAATCGGAATTGGAAACTTTTCTGGCCGTATCCAGCACCTGCAGGATACCTTTGCTGTTTCCGGCAATACCCTGCCGGTTAAAATGAATATCATTGTCTTCACAGGCATGAAGCACCCGTGTGTCATTCGTTGAAGCAGATGATGGAGCAATGCTCATTTTAAAATCTTTTCAAGCTTGTCCGAAATGGCTTCTGCGGTGAACGGTTTGACAACATAATTTGAAACACCCGCCTGGACCGCTTCAATGACATTCTGTTTCTGGGCTTCGGCAGTAACCATTAAAAAAGGAGCTGTTTTGTAGTTATCACTGGCGCGAACTTTTTTTAAAAGTTCAAGGCCTGTCATTTTAGGCATATTCCAATCTGATATGATCAGATCGATATTCTGCTCCTGTAAAACCTCCCAGGCAGTTGTACCATCATCAGCTTCCACAAGATTTTTAAAGCCAAGCTGTTTCAAAATATTCTTAAGAATACGGCGCATGGTAGCAAAATCGTCAACAATCAAAACTTTGATGGATGTGTCCATTGCCACATTTCCCTCCTTATATAGATTAAGACTGCCTTTTTATCGCTCAAAACAGACCTCAATGGTAAATTCTCCACTATCCGTATGAAAAGGAATCGCTATTTTAGGCCCGTCGGAGTAGTGGGTGATACTGTGGCTTTTTCCGGTTACCACTGAAGGGATAGCTGCTTTAAAGACTTTTCCCATCTCCTCTAACTCCCGTCTTGCCTGTCCTGAAATCATATTGGTTAATTCACCAACCGCATCGGCTATTTCACTGTTGAGTTCACTCATGGTTTCTCCAAACATATTAGAGACCACCGTGAGGATACATTTTTCTTCAAACGTTACGGAAATGGTTCCATTGGCTACCCCGGTTAATCCTAAAACCCCAGACACATCCCCCACTGCCAGATTATCTTTTTTAAGATAAGGTCTTCCTGCCTGTACATTAATAAATGCCATGGTTTCAAGCACATTGATCGTTGCGTTTATAAAAGGATTTACTAGCCTAACATCCATTAAATAACCCCTTTAACGGCAATCACCCGAACTCAGGCTGAATCATCAACACTATTATAATACACAATATTTTTAAGATGAGAATATGTCTCTACCTCCATGGAGTCAAATTCAATTCCCATACCGTTTTCCGTTTTCCTGACAATGGTTGCATTCATCTGTAATTCGATTTTATCAATTCCGCCGGTCAGATAGATTTTAACCGTACATTTTGTTCCGGCCGGAACTGTTTTATCAGTAAAGACAAAAATGCCGCGCAGGCTTAAATCCTTTGAGTCTGCCTCAAGTTTAACCGGTTCTCCATCGGCATCAAGCAAGATCTGAATGGCCGTTGAAAAACCGACTCTGGCATGTCTTCGTCTTTCTTCATTGTTTGCGGCAACCACCTGTTGATTTACTCCCAGCATTTTACGATTGTACAATTAAATTTCAAACAAGGTAGCATATTTTAAACCAACGCTCAACCCATTAAAAATCATCCGGAAGCTCTTGATCCGCCACATTTAAAAAGGCATCAACAACCTTGGGATCAAATTGTGAACCCGAATTTTTCATTATGATTTCAAGCACCTGTTTTTTCGGCATCCTTTTTCGATATGCCCTGTCCGATGCCATGGCGTCAAAAGAATCGGCAACGCATAAAATCCTGGCTAATTTGGGGATGTCTTTTCCCATGAGTCCGTCCGGATACCCTGTGCCGTCGAATCGTTCATGATGGTGCCGGATAATTTCCATTTCACGGTCCCACAATCCAAGCTTGCTGATGATATCCGCACCGATGACCGGATGAGCCTTAATTTCTTCATATTCCTCATCTGTCAACCGGCCGGGTTTTAAAAGGATATCATCCCGGATTCCGATTTTTCCAATGTCATGAAGGCTTCCGGCAAAATTGATAATATCCATTTCTTCTTCATTGCACCCCATTTCCGCGGCGATCAAGTCCGCATATTTTGCTACCCGGGTGGAGTGCTTCCGGGTATATAGATCCCTGACTTCAAGTGCCGTTACAAAGGCATACAGCGTTGAAAACAAATTGTCATAAATATTTTCATACAAGGCAATATTCTCAATAGCGGATGCAGCCTTCTGGGTGATAAAGTTCATGTAATAAATATCTTTTTCATCAAATAACTTTTCTTTGCGAAAAGAAAACGCACTGGCAATACCAAAGGTTTTCTCCCTGATTTTCAGCGGGACAATCATCAAAGAATGAACCGCATCATCCAGGCGGTCATTTTGAATGGGTCTGGATATCAAACAGGGATTATGATCCCCTTCTAAAATTTCAAGGATGAACCGGTTGGCCATTTCACTCAAGTCGCTGCCGAATAAAGACCGCACTTTTTCGTCCCGGATACCACGGTCGTTGCCGGCCACCTGAACCAGCGACCGGTCCTGATCGGAATAAATATGGAAAAAGACTTTATCTGCTTTCAGCTCCTCAACGCCCAGGTCGACCACCTTGTTAAAAATACTGTAGCTGGAGTCGGTGTTTGCAAAATCTTCCATGATCCGGTTCAGGGTATTGACTTCTTCAACCCGGTCAAGCAGTTCAACATTCAGTTTCTTCAGACGCTCCTGACGCTCTACTTCTTCTTTTAAAATCAGATTTTCAACAAAAAGCTGACGTTCTCTTAAAATCCGTTTAAGGGTCAGTTCCATCTGTTCTAAATTAACCGGTTTAATCAGATAATCCACTACGCCGTTTTTCAACGTCTGAATCGAATTTTCCAGGGAGGGATAACCGGTCATGACAACCACGGGAAGTGTACTGTCAATCTGCCGGACTTTTTCGGCCAGTTCAAGGCCGTCCATTCTGGGCATATTGATATCGGTGAAAATACAGTCGACCGTTACCCGCTTTAAAACATCAAGAGCATCAATACCGTCAGCAGACGTGTAGACTTCATACCCTTTTCTCTGGAAATATCCTTCGGTAACATCGAGAATACCTTCTTCATCATCAACAATCAGAACTTTGATCGGATCATTTCTCATCATCTGCGTGTATCAACCTTATTTTCTATATCTTTATATCTGTCAAATGTATCTTAAACATTCCCTTTTATCAACAAAAAAGCATCCTGCTGCTTTCTATTGGAATACGATGAATATAGTTCGTAATTTTTAATAAAATACGGAATTATATTCTTGACACAAAATATAAACATGAATATTATACTAAATTATACAAACAAAACACATAAAAGAAAGCTCTTGATGCCATGGACGATACAGATCTTCAAATCCTTAAAATTCTCCAGAAAAAAGCCCGGATCCCAAATGTGGAGGTTGCCAGGACTGTCGGCATGGCTCCCTCAGCAGTGCTTGAAAGAATTAAAAAGCTTGAAGCACAGGGAATCATTCAAGGATATGAAGTCCGGCTGAATCCCCAGATGTTCCATTGCGACATGATTGCATTTATTAAAATTAAAACCAGTCATTCAAAACAGCTTCCTGATATCGGCCGAAGCTTATCCCGGATTGAACAGATTCAGGAAGTGCACTATCTTGCCGGTGAGGACTGCATTATGGCCAAGCTGAGGATTAAAAACAACACAGAACTTGAAACGATTTTAAACCGGACAATCGCCGTTCTTGACGGAGTAAAAGAAACCCAGACCTTTATTGCGCTGTCCACATACAAGGAAAGTGCCAAAATAATGCTGCCCCAAACCATGCAATAAAACCAAATCATATACAAGGAAGACATCACCCATGCCTATGTCGGAAACATACAAGAAAAGATTGTCAAAAATACTGCCCGAAATTGTCCATCATTTCGGGACCCCTTTTCATATTTATGACGAAAAGGGAATCCGTGACACCTGCAATAAATTGATTGCCGCTTTTAACCCCCTTGATAAACTTAAAAACGATGGATTTAAAGAGTTTTTTGCAGTAAAGGCCCTGCCCAATCCGACCATCATGAAAATCATGCAGGATGCCGGTTTCGGCTTTGACTGCAGCTCGATCCCGGAACTTGCCCTGGCAAGACAGATCAAAAGTTTCAATGAACAGATCATGTTCACTTCAAACAACACCAGCCCGGCCCAGTTTGAAGCGGCTTTGGCCCACGGCGGATGCATCCTGAACCTGGACGACATTTCCCTTATAAAAAAAATGACATCCACCCCGGACCTGATCTGTTTCAGGTACAACCCCGGGTCAAAAAGAAAAGGGAATACCATTATCGGCAATCCGGTGGAGGCAAAATACGGCGTGAGCCATGACCAGATCATTGAAGCATACCGCCAGTGCGTTGATCTGGGAGTCAAACGATTCGGCATTCATACCATGCTCGCCTCCAATGAACTCAATTATGAATATATGGTTGAAACCGCCCGGATGCTGCTGGGAATGATCAAAGAAATCAATGAAACGCTTGGAATTACCTTTGAATTCATCAATATCGGCGGAGGCCTGGGTATTCCCTATACACCCGATGCCCCCCGGTTTAATCTGGATGCCATGGCAGAAGGAATCATCCGGATGTTCGGCACGTTCAAGGATCAGAACGGCTGGGTACCCCGGCTCTATATGGAAAGCGGACGGTTTATCACCGGCCCCCACGGGGTACTGGTCACCCGGGTGATCAACCATAAGCAGATATACAGAAATTATGTGGGTGTGGATGCATCCATGTCTTCTCTCATGCGGCCGGGTATGTATGATGCCTACCATCACATTCACATTCTGGGCAAAGAAAATGAAACAGATTTAAAAACAGTGGATGTTGTGGGTGCGCTGTGCGAGAACAATGATAAATTTGCCGTTCAGCGCGACCTGCCCCGGACCGAAGAAGGGGATATCCTCATTATTCATGACACAGGCGCACACGGCCATGCCATGGGGTTTAACTATAACGGTCACCTGCGGCCCAAAGAACTTCTGCTCAGGGAAGATTCAAGTGTTGAGCTCATCCGGCGGGCGGAAACCAAAGAGGATTATTTTGCCACCTTGAATTTCAAGCCCGACACCTTGCGGGTTTAATGCCTTGTTTAAACTTAAGGATACGTCTATGGATTATGCCATTATCGTCACAACATGCCCCAATGAAACAGAAGCCAAAGACCTGGCGCTTAGACTTATATCAAAAAAACTGGCAGCCTGTGTCCAGCTTTCAGCCATACAAAGTTTTTACACCTGGAAAGACAAGGTCTGTATCGACCCTGAATTCCGACTGACCATCAAGACAAGGACGCGTCTGTTTGAACAGGTTGAAACCTTTATCAAGCAGCACCACAGCTATGAAGTGCCCCAGATTGTCATGGTGCCGGTAGCCGACGGTTCTGAAGAATACCTGGACTGGATTGATGAAAACACCATCCAATGAATCAATTCATCTGTTGTATCAATCAATCTCAAGCGGGACACTTTTCAGCCGTTTATAGTAAAATCTCTGGCCGTACAGCACACTGACAGGGTTGTGCCCCGCCACCCGGTCCTTTACAACCAATGTGGTGACCGGGGCCTGTGAATATTTGTTGAACAGCATATCATGTCCCACACAGAGTCCGACAATGATGTTCATGTCGGTTTCGGCCCGGTTAAGCAGTTTGGCCTGGGCCACGGGGTTGCAGGCCGGTTCAAAAGTATCCGGGCGGACCTTGTCGGTTTCCTTCAAGCCCAGTTCGAGCTTGTCGATACTCCCGGCCTTGCAGCAAACACTGACAGGGGTAAATCCCTGTGCCCTGAGAATGTCTGACAGGGTGTTGGTTTCATCTAAAAGGCCGATACAGGTAGCAATGCCGATTTTTTCATACCCCATGAGTCTGGCAAAGGCAATGGTGTCCTCCACCCTTGTCCAGCGGGCGTTTACAGCCTTGCTGCCCGGAATGGGCTGGTAGCACAGGCCCTCAACCTTTGCCGCCACCTGTGCCATTTTGGCATCATCGCTGCTCCCTTTATACAGATCAAAACATTCCTGAATCACTTCTCCATGGTTTTTTGACGGGCAGTTGCCAGGTAGAGGGATATTGTCTTCCGAATCACCGCCCCAGCAGCTGGTCGTACCTTTTTTCTGCCAGGTGGAACTGCATCGGCTGCAGGAAAAATCAGTATCTTTCATTTTTTCACCTTTCGCATATCCTGTTATTATTGTTTGATTATCTAAAATCTGTCCCAGGCGTATCTGTTTTGAGCGATTTTCAAGAACAACACGTATCTGTGACACAGTCTATAGCGATTCTCATAATTTACAAACAAATTTTTAGTGTACTTTAATAAAAAAATATTTAATAATCAGCCAGCTTTATTCTTTTTTTAACCGCCACAGGAGAAAGCCAATGGCCTGGCAGGCAGATTATTCTGAAAAACTGTTGACAGCAGAGCAAAGCGTTAAAAAAATAAAAAACGGATCCCGTGTATTTCTGGGTACCGGCTGCGGCGAACCCCAGCAGTTGATCAAAGCCATGGTAAAGGATCTTTCCATCCAGGACATTATCATTTACCAGATGTTGTCTTTTACCCTGTCCAAGTTTGCCGATGATCATCATTTCCGCGAACGGTTTTCCATCAAACTCTTTTTCATTTCCCTGACCATGCGGCAGCTGGCCTTTGAAGGAAAGATCGACTATATCCCGGTTTATCTGTCACAGATCCCCAAAATTTTTGAGAACCGGGAGATTGGTCTGGATGTCGCCCTGATCCAGGTCAGTCCGCCGGATGACCACGGTTACTGCAGCCTGGGAATTTCCGTTGACATCACCCTTTCCGGGATGAAAAGCGCGGAACTGGTGATAGCCCAGGTGAACCGGGACATGCCCAGGACCTGGGGTGATTCCATGGTCCATGTGGATGAAATTGATTACCTGGTTGAATATGATGAGCCCATGGTTGAATCCCTGCCCGTGGTCAAAAACCCAACGATCGTTGAAAGAATCGGCCATTATATCAATATGCTGGTGGATGACGGCGCAACCCTGCAGATCGGGTTTGGCCACCTGCCCGATGCCGTGGTCCCCTACCTTTCAAAAAAAAAAAATCTGGGCATCCATACCCAGGTGATCACGGAAGGCCTTTTGCCGCTGTTTGAAAAAAAAGTGATCACCAATAAAAAAAAATCATACCTCCCGGACCGGGTGGTGGCCTCGCTTTGCATGGGATCAAAAAAACTGTATGACTTTGTCAACAACAATCCCATTTTTTATTTTAAATCCTCAGAATTTGTAAATGACCCCAATACGATTGCCAAAAACGATAATTTTATTTCCATCAGTTCTGCTTTGGAAGTGGACCTGACCGGCCAGGTCTGTACGGATTCCAAGGGATATCTGATCTTTTCAGGAATTGGTGACCAGGTTGACTTCATCCGGGGATCGGCCATGTCAAAAGGCGGATTTTCCATCATTGTCATTCCGTCCACGGCCCAGAACGGCCGGGTCTCCAGAATTGTCCCCCACTTGAGTGAGGGCGCGGGTGTGGCCACCACCAGGGGAGACATTGACATCATCGTGACGGAATACGGCATTGCTGAAATGCGCCGGAAAAGCATATACCAGCGCGTCATGGAACTGGCCAGAATCAGCCACCCGAAATTCAGGAAAGAATTGATCGAACAGGCCAAAAAACGGCATTATATCTTCCCGGATCAGCTGCCGCCGCCCACCCAGGATCTGATGTTCCTGGATCAATATCATTCATCTCTTGTTCTGGACAACGGCAAACAGATTGATTTCAGGCCGTTGCTGCCGTCGGATGAATTTGAATCCAGAAATTTTTATTATTCCCTCCAGGAAATGTCGGTATATTACCGGTTCTTTAACAAACGCAAGGTATTTTCAAGAGCCATGCTCCAGAAACAATGGGCACAGGTGGACTACAGAAGGAATATGACCCTGATCGGTCTTCTCCAGGTGGGCAAGGCAAAGCAGATAGTAGCCATTGGCTCATATGCCATGGCTGATGAAGATTCTGCCGAGGTGGCTTTCATTGTAAAAGATGCCCTCCAGGGCATGGGCATCGGCACCTATCTGATCGAGACCCTTGAAACCATTGCAAAAGAAAATAACTACACCCGATTTTTAGCAACGGTTCTGGCTGAAAATAAAAAAATGATCCGCCTGTTCAAAACACGGTATCCGTCACTTAAATTAATAAGAAGCGGTGGTGGCGAGGTTGAGATTTTCATGCCTTTTGAAACGGATGACACAAATCAAACCATTGAATGAGCCGTACTAAAAACTTATTTTTTTATGATTCACTTTTTACCGTTCAGTTCGGGAAAATCCCAGTAAAAATATTCTTTTGCCGTATCATCAGGAAGGTTGTCCTCCAGGGGGGTCT
>JBNKNP010000006.1:0-3436 GCA_050293905.1 Desulfobacteraceae bacterium
ATCAAGTGTCTGAAGATTTTTCTTTGCCGGAATCTGAAAAGTCAAGAGTGGTTTTTGAGCGTATGTTTGATAATAACGATACTGATTTTGAATTCTGGGCGAATAAGCTGTTTGAAGCGAAAACCCTGGATGAAAAGGAACAAAGCATTACAGAGTTGAAAAGAATCGGCAGTGATGATGCTGTTGCTGTTATTGCAACGGTTTTAGGGGATCAAGATACTCGTCTAAGACAATCTGCCCTGCAAAATCTCAAGCTCATGGACAATGAAAGAGCGGTTCAAGTTATCGGACAGGCATTATTGGGAGATTCTGACCCCGAGGTCAGAAAATCTGCCCTGGATTATTTTATTCAGAAGACGGATGAAATTTCCACAGCCTTTGTCAATGCTGCCCTGAATGATAAAGATGTACAAATCCGAAAACTTGCCGGCAAAGCGCTGAACAATTTATAGACATTGCCACGATCGTTGGCTTGATATTCTGTGTTGAAAAAGACTGTTTTTTGTCTCCCGGCATTGTCCAACACTTTGTCTCTACATCACACATTTGAAAAGATGAAAAAAATCTGTTTGACACTGTTGGTTTAATATGTATAATTCATTCAAGATGTTTAATGTGTATTAAACAAACAATATGTGCAAGGAGGAAACATGAAAAAGGATATTGAAAATATTCGGAACGATCTGATAAATGCCATCGGAGAAAAGGCAGAGAAATTCGGTTTTTCCCGCATCGCAGGACAGTTGGAAGGACTGCTTCTTTTTTCCAATCATCCCATGTCTCTGGATGAAATGGCTGAAAGACTGGAAGTTTCCAAAGGATCCATATCAACCAATATTCGATTTCTGGAAAGCTGGAAAGTCGTTAAAAAAGTCTACCACAGGGGGGCAAGGAAAAATTATTACGAGATCCGCGGCAGTATTTGGGAAATTGAAACCGAAATCATGTCCACCATTGTTAAAGATGAAATTGAAAGGGTAAAACGAATGTTATCTCACAATGGTAAAGCCCTGAAGGACATTCAGGCGGACAGTAAGGAAGAAAATGAAGAAATTGCCTTTCTCGAAGAGCGGTTTTCAGAAATTAATGAATACATAGAATCTGCCGAGTACCTGCTCAACCTGTTCCTGAAACAGGGACAGATTACGCCCGCAGTAGTCAAAAAAATTACAATTTCCTGAAGAGGTGGTTATGAGAACAATTCTGTTTATCGGAAAAGGAGGTGTTGGAAAATCGACAAGCGCCTGTGCCACTGCCGCAGTGACTGCAGCTAACGGACAAAAAACACTGCTGGTCAGTTCTGATCTGGCTCACAACCTGTTTGATATTTTTGATATCAACAGCAGCAAAGGGGGCAACGAAGGATTGGTGGAGGTTTCAGACAACCTGACCCTGCTTGAAGTCAATATTCTGGCTGAAATCAGAGACAATTGGGACTCGGTCCAGCAGTATCTGGCTGACTTTTTAAGCTATCTTGACATAGATCGCATGATTGCAGAGGAGGTCTCTCTTATTCCCGGGATGGATGCCTTGTTCCTGCTGACGCGCATTCTGCGTGAAATAGAAAGTGACCAGTATGATGTCGTGATCATTGACTGCGCCCCTACGGCAGGAACCCTGCGATTATTGACCATGACCGATACCTCCTCGAGCAAAATGAACCGGCTGCTTCAGATTGAACGAAGTATTTTAAAGCTTATCCGACCGTTTGGAAAGCGTATTAAGGGGGTAAAACAGATCCTGCCTGATGATCAGCTTTATGTGACGTTCGGGCAGATCATTGAAGATATCGGCCGGTTGGGTGTTATCCTCAGGGATCCTGAAAAGTCGTCCATAAGGCTTGTTTTAAATCCGGATAAAATCGCCATTGCCGAATCAAAAAGAGCATATACTTACTTTTCACTTTTCGGGTTTCCGGTGGATGCTGTTTTGGTCAATAAACTTTTTCCAGCCGAGCTTCAAACCGGTTATTTTCAGAACTGGTGCCAGTTGCAGCAGGAACAGATGGCGGTTTTGAAAAGATCATTTCTTAATACCAGGATACTGCCGATCAAACATTATGGCAGTGAGCCCATCGGCTTATCCTGCCTCCAGGCACTGGGCATTGATATTTACGGTGGGTTAAACCCTTCAGCAGTTCTCTCTGAAGTCAATACAGTGATATTTAAAAAACACAACAAAAGAGTCGTTTTGTCAATTATTCTTCCCGATATTGATAAATCGATTCTTGATATCGGCCGCAAGGACAATGATCTGCTCATTAACGCCGGCGCTTATTCCCGTATACTCAGGCTGCCTGACACCCTTGCAAAAACAGATGTTGATACGGCCAGTTATGAAAATGACAGGTTGAAAATAACCTTTGAAGAGCAGGTATGACACCGGGGTTTTTTTTAATCGGAATTTAAAAAAGGAGGCATCATGACAACTCAAGGGTATATCCGGTATAAATGTGATTATAAGTACCAACTGGCAGAGGGATACAACATCCGGATTTCAATTCAACCAAAAACAGACATAAAAACCGATTTTATTGAACTGGATACAAAAGGAAATCTTTTGGTTAAAAAGGGATATGCCTGGGACGGCCCGTCCGGTCCGGTCATAGATACCGAAGAGAATATGCGGGCATCTCTGGTTCACGATGCGCTTTACCAGTTGATGAGACAAAAGGATTTAAGCTCAAGAACGTATCGAAAAGCAGCAGACCAGATATTTAAAGATATCTGCAAGGCAGACGGGGTATCCGCTTTCCGGGCATCAGCTTATTATAAAGCGCTGCGCAGGTTTGGAAAACCGGCAGCCAGTCCGCAGAATAAAAAGGTTGTTTTTAACGCACCTAAACAGGACTGAGGCAGGATAGATTCTTCTTTGAATAACAAAATGCTTTGGCTATCTGTAAAAGAAAGGGGGGCTTTTATAAACGTCGCCCCCCTGTAACGTTATATTGAAAAGTTTATTTCATTACATGCATGAGTGAAGAATTAATCCACAGGTGAGTAAGGATACTTAAAATATATCCAAGGGCGATAACCGGCGTCCATTTTAAATGCCCTCCGAATGTGTAAATACCGCGGGCAGTTCCCATCAGACCGACACCGGCAGCTGAACCGATGGAAAGCATTGACCCTCCGACCCCTGCTGTCAGGGTCACCAGCAGCCACTGGCCGTGGGACATAAGCGGATCCATGGTCAGAACGGCAAACATGACCGGGATATTATCCACAATCGCTGACAGTACACCGACCAGCGCATTGGCGTAAGTCGGCCCGAGATCCGTATACATTAAATTGGAAATCGATGCCAGATAACCGAATTCGGAAAGACCGCCCACACACATGATAACACCGTAGAAGAAGAGCAGGGTATCCCATTCTGCCCGGGCAATTCTTTTCATCAGGTCAAAGTGCGCCTTCTCAGAAGAGTAGGTTTTTGC
>JBNKNP010000007.1:0-18617 GCA_050293905.1 Desulfobacteraceae bacterium
ATCAATATTCAAGGAGAATAACTATGACTGAAAACGTACTGATCGTACTTTCATGCGGGACTGACAACCCAAACCGGGCGACCCGGGGTCTTTTTCTTGCCGCTGCCGCCCAGAAAAAAGGTAAAAACGTTACTGTGTTCCTGCTGGATGAAGGCGTTTACCTGGCCAGGAAAAACGCGACAAAAAATTTAAGGGCGGCAACCGGTGATTCTGCAGATGATTCCCTGGCCCATCTCCAGGCCCATTGTGTGCCCATACTGGTCTGCACTCCCTGTGCCGTCAACCGGTTTATTAATGAAGAAGACCTGGCAGAATCCTGCCGGATGGCCACGGCTGCCGAATTGATTGATCTTGCCTGTGATGCAGCCACCATCAGTCTTTAAAAACTTTAACCAAACCATGCGGCAGGGTCATCCCCTGCCGCATGGGTGAAACACTATCCTGGCGAATAAAACGATCGTAAGGTTTCAACCCCTTTTTTCACACTTTCTGCCGATGCATCCAGGGCGGATTTTTCCTGTGGTGTCAAATCCAGTTCAAAAATCTTCTCCACCCCGTTTTTCCCAAGCAGGACCGGCACACCCAGAAAAATATCATTGTACCCGTATTCACCGCGAAGGTAAGCGGATGCAGGAATCACCCGTTTTTCATCCTTGACAATAGCTTCCACCATTTTTGCCACAGATGCGCCTGGCGCATAAAAGGCGCTGCCCTGTTTGAGCAGGGAAACGATTTCTCCCCCGCCTGTACGGGTCCGGTTTTCCAGTTTTTCAATCACGGCACTGTCTAAAAGTTCCTGAACCGGGATACCATTGACCCGTGTAAACCGTGTCAGCGGCACCATGCTGTCTCCATGTCCGCCCAGAACCATGGCCATGACATCACCCGGCCAGACCCCGAGTTTTTCAGCAATAAAATACCGGTACCGGGTGGAATCAAGAATACCTGCCATCCCCACAACCCGTTTAAGAGCAAAACCGGATTCCTGCAGCGTCACCATGGCAATGATGTCCAGGGGATTGGAGACCACGATCACAATGGCATTGGGTGCGTATTCCGCAATGGCCTGGGAGGCCTTTTTGGCAATATCCACATTGATTTTCATCAGATCCATTCTGTCCATGCCGGGTTTTCTCGGTATTCCGGCCGTGATCACGATTACATCCGAGTCTGCAATATCCTTGTAATCGTTTGTGCCGGAAATATGGACACTGTATTTTCTCATGGGTGCCGCATGGAGATAATCCATCGCCTTTGCCTGGGGCATCCCTTCCACCACATCCACCATGACAATATCAGCCAGATTTTTTTCAGCAATATAATAAACCGCCGTGGCCCCGACATATCCTGCGCCGATAACAGATACTTTATGCATCTAAAGCCTCCTTTAATGTCTGGGTGATAATCTTTGCAGATGCTGTGAGTATGTTGATCTGCTCCTGTGTCAATCCGGGTTCTATCACCTTTTCAATACCGTTTTTACCAATCATTCCCGGCAGGGACAGTGCTGCCCCGGTGATGCCGAATTGACCGGACAGCACATGAGACACAGACATGAGACGGCCGGTATCCCGGCAGATAGCCTCGGCAAGCTCGGCAGTAACGGCCGACGGGCCATAATACGCACTGGCACGACCGGCTAAATCCACAATCAGGGCACCGGCTTTTCTTGTCTGTTCAAACAATTCATTTATTTTTTCTTCAGGGATGAATTTTTCAAGAGAAATGCCGGATACACAGCAATAGTTTTTAAGCAGAATCATGTCATCGGTATGACGCCCGATGGCCTGGGCAGCCACATTTTCCATGGAAACACCCAGTTCATCAGCAATCAGATATCTGAGCCGTGTGGCATCCAGCACGCCCCCCAGCCCCATAACGCGATTTGCAGATAATGTTGATTCTTGGACAAATAAAGTGGTTAAAAGATCAACCGGTTCTGAAACAATAATCACTTTCGCATCAGGGTTAACGATTTTACGCGCATACTCCTGGATTATTTTTCTGTTTTTTAAGAAAAGCTTATCCCTTTTTTCTCCCGGTTTTCTGACAGCACCGGCGGTGATGATAATAATATCGCTGTCCAGGATGTCATCCACATTGTCTGTGCCGTGAATTTCGGTCCGGTAGCCGCGTATGGGAGCTGCCTCCATCATATCAAGGGCTTTGCCCCGGGCCAGTCCTTCCTGGATATCGTAGATCACAACGTGGTCCACTCCTTTTTCAGCCAGGAAAAACGCAGTGTTGGCGCCGACATTTCCACTGCCGATTATTCCGATCATAGACGTCTCCTTAAATTTGATTTTTTCTATTGATTCGAGATATTCGCTTATTAAGAACTGTAACGTTAGTTTTTTGCGATGTCAATAACCATTGTTTTAGAATTTTTTAGCCTGTTTCAACAAAAACAAAAAGTATCAGATGTTTCAAATCAAACATTGAATGTCTCAAATCCTGAAACATTTTTGTTTCATTTTTTGCTTTAACTTTATATTCCTGCCTTATTTTTTTAAAAAAAATAGCGGTTAAAAAATCCCGTAAAATAGTATGAAATACCGAAAACACGCTTGCCATAACGGGATGAATCATTTATTGTAATAATCACTCTTAGTTTTTCAGAATTTTAATTATTTCATTCAGCTGCTATGGCATACTACTTGCTCTCTTGTAGTAAAGATAAGCTTAAACTATTTAATAATTTTTAAACGATCGTGAGATCAAAGGAGCAGACAAATGGAAGACAAGGTCCTCAACGCCATGAAAAAAGCAGACAAACCCGTCCGGCCCGGAGACATTGCAAAAGCACTGGATGTTGACAGCAAGGATGTCTCAAAAGCAATCAAGTCACTGAAAAATCAAGGGAAAGTCATATCTCCTAAACGATGCTATTACTCGCTGCCGTAAATCAATGAATAACACTATAATCTAATTTGGAGGCAATTATGGATCCGGTTTTTCTATCAAGACTGCAGTTCGCAGCAGCAACCATGTTCCATTTTCTTTTCGTTCCCTTAACCCTTGGCATCTCACTGATCATCGCATACATGGAAACAAAGTATGCGTCGACAGGAGACAAGGTTTATTTAAGAATGACGAAATTCTGGGGCAAACTTTTTCTTATCAACTTTGCATTAGGCGTTGTTACCGGGATCACTCTTGAGTTCCAGTTCGGAACCAACTGGTCCCGCTACTCTGAATACGTCGGCGATGTATTCGGCTCACTTTTAGCCATTGAAGCATCTGTGGCTTTTTTTCTTGAATCCACCTTTATCGGCATCTGGATTTTCGGATGGAAAAAACTGTCTGCCAAAGCCCATGCAACAGTCATGTGGCTGGTGGCCGGAGCCAGTAACATTTCCGGCATCTGGATTTTAACGGCCAACGGGTTCATGCAGCACCCTGTCGGTTATACCATTCGGAACGGCCGGGCAGAACTTACTGATTTTTTTGCCGTTGTATTCAACTATCACGGAATTCTTGAAATTTTACATGTCCTGCCGTCCGGCCTGCTGCTTGCCGCATTTTTCATCATGGGTATCTCAGCTTACCATCTGCTGAAAAAACAGCATACAGACGTATTCACCCGGTCGTTTAAAATTGCCTTGACCGTGGCTCTGGTCTGTTCCATCTGGGTAGCCGTAATCGGCGATTTTCATGGTGTCAACACAGCGAAAAATCAGCCGGCAAAGCTGGCTGCCATGGAAGCCCATTGGGAAACCCAGGAGCGGGCACCCATTGTCTTATTTGCCCTGCCGCTTTCCCACAGAGAAGAAAATGCCTTTGAAATCGGTGCGATTCCGGGTATGCTCAGCTTTCTTGGATTCCACGATTTCAATGCAAAAGTAACGGGCCTTAAAGACATCCCCGAAGATGAACGCCCCCCCGTGCTTCCGACCTTTATCGGATTCAGGACCATGGTGATCCTTGGAACCTATCTTATCCTGATTTCCATATGCGGATGGTTTCATCGGAATAAACTTGTGGAAAGCCCAACCTTTTTAAAGATCATGCTCTTTTCCATTCCCCTTCCCTATATTGCCATGGAAGCCGGATGGGTGGTTGCTGAAGTGGGCCGTCAACCATGGATAGTGTACGGGGTTTTAAAAACAGCTGCAGCATCATCGCCCATCACAAGCACGCAGGTATTTCTTTCTTTGTTCGGATTTATCGCCGTATATGGTCTGCTGGGTGCGATCGGATTTTACCTGATGGCTAAAAATGTCAAAGAAGGCCCTGAGGCCGCAACAAACTAAAGGAGTTTAAAATGATACTAGAATCTATTTGGTTTTTCCTGTGGGGTCTTCTATGGGCTGTCTTTTTCATGACAGACGGATTTGACTTTGGTGTGGGCACAATATACCCGTTTATCGGGAAAACAGACCAGGACAGGCGAACAATGCTCAATGCCATGGGACCACTGTGGGATGGCAATGAAGTCTGGCTTCTCACTGCCGGAGGTGTAACCTTTGCGGCTTTTCCCAAAGTGTATGCCGTTATGTTTTCCTCTCTTTACACCCCGTTGATGCTGATCCTTTTTGCGCTTATTTTCCGGGGCGTGGCATTTGAATTCAGAAGCAAAATTGATAATGACGCCTGGAAAAAACTCTGGGATACCTGCATCTTTTTAGGCAGTTTTCTGCCTGCCCTTTTGTTCGGTGTCGCTTTTGCCAATATTTTTGCCGGCATACCTTTTGACGGTGAAGGACTGTATCACGGAAACACGCTCAAGCTGCTCAATCCGTACGGACTTTTAGGCGGTATTTTATTTGTTCTTTTATTTATCCAGCACGGGGCGAACTGGCTGACTATTAAAACAAGGGGTGAACTGCAGCAAAGAGCAATTTCAGTTTCTCGAATAAACTGGCTGATACTTGTCCCTGTGGCTGTCATTTTTCTGGTAGCAAGCTATTTTGCCACAGACCTTTATGCCAACTACTTTAAAACACCGGCATTGTTCATCGTCATCCTGGTAACTGTGGCAGCCTTGTTTGCCACCCGGATTTTTTCAGCAAAACAAGCCTGGTTCAAAGCCTGGTTTGCTTCGGCCCTGACCATTGTGGGTGCCACTTTTTACGGGGTGATCGGACTGTTTCCCGCATTGTTTCCGTCCAACATGAACAAGGCATTTTCTTTAACTGCTTTTGAACATTCATCCAGCCCGTTAACGCTTAAAATCATGCTGGGTGTGGTGCTGGTGTTTATTCCCATCGTCATTGGCTACCAGATCTGGGCCTATCATTTATTTAAAGATCCTGTTGCTCAGGAAGATATTGATATGAATGAAGGTTATTGATATATGAATATGAATGAATGTATTGATTAACACACATTAAATTTTACAACCGGGCACATCTTTTATGATATGCCCGGTTGTTTTTATTAGAGGAAACACCCATGGCGCTGTCTGTTGTAGACCTTTACAGTAAAATCCTGCCCAAAACCAATTGCAAAGACTGCGGATTTCCGACCTGCCTTGCTTTTGCCGGCATGGTGGTCTCTGAAAAACTGCCGTTGAAAAACTGCCCGCATATTGATCCGGAAATATTGCCTGCGGCCCAGGCCGAACTTGATGAGCAATACAAAAAAGGCTTATGGCTGAAAAAAGATATGGCCAAAGAAGCACTTGAATGGGCAAAGCAGAAAGCAGCCGATATGACCCTGTCTGAAATTGCCAACCGGATCGGCGGTAAACTTGATATTGGTGCCGATCCGGAACAGCTTCTGCTGCCCTGCTTTAACAGGATCCTCAGGATTACCAAAGACTCGGTCTGTGATGAATCCGGTAACGCCTTATCCAGAAATGAGCAGACCTTTGTCTATATTCACATGGCCCAGGGCGGCAGTGCTCCGCCGTCCGGCAATATGAAAAGTTTCAAGGAATTTCCCAATACTGTATCAAAAATTGTTTCCATGAATGATCATGTGGAACAGCCGCTGATCAAAGCGTTTTCAGGAAAAAAACAGGCCTTGGAACAAGCCTGCGGGCAATCCGGTGCCGTCTGTGTCACGGACCGGTATGAATCCTGTGATCTTGCCTTTGTGTTTTCCGCTTTTCCAAAGGTGCCGGTGACACTTCTGTTCTGGGATTCTGAAGAAGGATTTGAGGCACAGGCCAAACTGATGTTTGACGAAACCATTGTCCAGCACCTGGATATTGAGGCCATCATGTTTTTAAGCGAACATCTTCGGGATATGCTGATAAATGCCGAATAATGAAACAGAAAAAAACCCTATGCGGGTACTCATTATCGGAAGCGGCGCTGTCGGGCTGGGACTGGGAAGCTGTCTGATAAAAACCGGGATGGATACAACATTCATTGCCGGTAAAAAAACAGTTGATGCTTTGAAAGCTGACGGTCTTTGCCGCAGTGGCATTTTCGGTGAATTTAATGCTGCACCGGAAACGTTTTCAACCGGTTCCGATTTAAGACAGATATCTGTATCGCCCTATGATTTTATTTTGATCTGTACAAAATCAAACCATGTTGAAACGGCTGTAAAAACACTTTATGATAACCAGGAACTTGTTAAAAACAAAACTAAAATCGTACACTTTCAAAACGGATGGGGAAATGCAGAAAAATTGCTAACCTGTTTTCCGAAAGAAATTATTTACACCGGTCGTGTCATTACCGGTTTTACACGCCCCCGGCCGAATCATGTCTGTGTCACGGTTCATGCTGACGCCGTCCATGTCGGATCATTGTTCGGGAAGTCTCTGGAACCGGTTAGACCGCTATGCCGGGCAATCAATGACGGCGGCATCCCCTGTATGGTCTGGAAGGATATTGAAAAGGATCTCTGGGCCAAAATGCTGTACAACTGTGCTTTAAATCCCCTGGGGGCGATCCTCAAAGTTTCTTACGGAAAACTGGCAGGTCACTCACATACCTGTCAAGTGATGGACCGGATTATTGAGGAAGTCTTTGCTGTTATGAAGGCGGCTGATTATAAAACCTATTGGGCATCGGCTGCTGAATATAAAGAGACCTTTTACCATCAGCTTATCCCGCCCACCGCAGATCACAAATCCTCAACCCTTCAGGATATTGTGTCCGGAAAAAAAACGGAAATCGAAGCCCTGACCGGGGAAATCATTCATCTTGCCAAAAAAAAAGGGATTGATGTTCCCTGCAACCAAATGCTCTTTAACCTGATCCGCTTCATTGAAGAAAATTAGGAGACGCAGAGAACTAAGACAGGCGCGAATCAAACAATTTTTTTACCGGCGGTCTGCTCAATGTTGGACATGATCCACCGGCTAAGGGTCTGTTTATTCACCCGGCCGATTTCCTTTCGGATTTTTTTCATGTCCAGTTCAGCCCTGGCCATGGTCTTGTGCCCCCCGGCAGAACCGAATTGAGAAAATGCCTCTTTGGCGGTATTGCCCGCTCCTTTGCGAAGGCCGTCATTTCGCAGGATAATGATCAGTTTATTTTCATAGACCCCTGAAATTACGCTCCAGTTCACCCGGGCCAGGGTTAAAAAAAAGTCAGCCACCACCACCAGTTCATCCGGTTTATTGATTTTACCGGCATGAAAAAAAACCCGGTTGTTGAGTATCTGCCGGTTTTTGATGGCTTTGCTTAAAAAATCCAGATCGTCCTGGGTCAGCGCGGCCCGTTCAACTTTTGTCACAATATTGATATCAGCAAATTTATACAGATACTGAAACGCCCTGATATCTCTCAGAGAGGACTGCCGGGTAAAATCGGCCGTGTCTGTTTTAATGCCCAGCATGAGCGCCGCTGCCAGCCTTGAAGAGGGTTTGATTTTTTTGGATTTAAGATACTCGGTCATAATCGTGGAGCAGGCTCCGTAATCCGGCCGGATATCCACGAATTCGGCCTGATCAAAGGAGAGCGGATGATGATCGATAATGGCATCAAATTTGAATTCGGAAAACCGTTCATTATGATCCGGTTGTGAATCCACAATCACAAACCGGTCAAATTCTTCTTTTTTTATATCATCCAGTGCCACCAGCCCCGGATCGGTAAGATTGATCATGGCGTGATTGTCCGGACGGCTGATTTTATTAAAATGAGCAATGGTGACTTCGCAGACTCTCCGCCAGAGAATCCGTTTGACGGCCATGGCACTGGCAATGGCATCCGGATCTGCATTGATCACCACAAGGACCCTTGAACTGCCGGAAAAAAGGTTTAGAAAACGATTGGCTTTATCAAGATTACTCATTCATTTATCTTTTTAATTTATTTTTTTTCATTGCTGCTGAAAAACAATGTCAGCGTTATAAAAGCATACCCAATTATGGCCAAAATGGCAAACCATCCGTAAAAGACGCCCATGGGAGCCAGAACAATTGCCGTCAGCCAGTGAACCAAGATAACAGAGGGAGAATGCAGCTTTATGGGAAAATCCTTAAACCGGCAGATGACGGACAGCCCGCACAGGTTCCAGCCGTACAGGGAAGCAAACACATGCATGTGCAGCAGCCATTTTGTTTTTACCGGGTCATACCCGTCCGACATCTGTAAAAATATATAGGCAATCCCGGTAACTGCAGTTACAATCAGAAAACCAATGCCTGAGGTTAAAAACAGTTTCTGCTGAATGTGATCGGCAAATTTTGCATACAGGTAAAAAACCGTGACAACCGCAAGAAAGAGTGCCAGGGTGATAAAAATCTGAGGGATAAACTTTTCAAATAAGATAAACCCGAAAAAAACGATGACACCCATGGTTATGGTCCAGAAACAAAGTTCCATCACCTTTTTCAGGGCAGAACCTTCCTTTTTTTTCAGCATGGAAAAAACCATGGAAAGCGTGATCAATGACAAAGGGAAAGAAAATCCAAGAAAAAACGTATTTAAGGTCAGCTTTTTCATGGACACAAGCTTGAAATACTCATTGTTTAAAATCACCAGACTTGCCATGACCAGACCAATGGACAGACACAGTAAAGATGCCTGGTGAAATTTCTCCGACACGGTGACTTTTGATTGAAAAAAATCAGCCGGTAGCAGTCCGAACTTTTGAATCCTGACCTTTTCAACAATAACAAAAAGCCAGACAGAAATTAAAAGAGTTACTGGGTAAAATTTTAAAAAGGCTGAAAAAGCATACACCAGAGATCCAAAAAAAAAGCAGATAACGGTTTTTGAAACATTGATTCTGCCCTGGGTGAAATACAGCAGGATGCTGCCGCCTGTGCACAGATTAAACAAAAAGATATGCAGTCGCTCAAAGCTGTAGTTTTTCAGAGGAAAATAAATATCGATAAAACCGAAAATCAGGGCAATGATCATTAGCAGTGAAAAAAGCGTTTTTAATCTGAAAATCATAGGATTAGGTGTCCGTTTGCTTGGGTTTATCAGGTTATTGCCCCAGCATGGTTTTCAATGCCGGCACCAGGGTATTGTGTTGAAAAGTAAATCCACTGTCCAATAATTTTGACGGTGCTACCCGGGTACTTGCCAAAAGGGTTTCAAGTCCCATCTGGCCCCATAAAAGCTTCATTAGAAATTCAGGCATAACAAAAAACACCGGTCTTGAAAAGACCCGGCCCAGCATTCCGGAAAATTCTTTATTGGTGACCGGGTCCGGAGCGGTGAGATTAACCGGACCGTTTAGGGTTTCATGGTTCAGGATATGAAGGATGCCTGAAAGGGTGTCTTCCATGCTGATCCAGGGGACAAACTGCCGGCCGTGGGATAGCCGCACCCCGAAACCGGCCTTGAACGCCGGCGCCATGCGTTTGAGCGCCCCTCCGGCCGGAGTCAGCACCACCCCGATCCTCAGCTGCACCGTCCGGATACCGGCATCTTTAGCTGCAAGGGAAGCGGTTTCCCATTCATCGCAGACCCTGGAAATAAAAGATTCCCCCTTTTCAGAGGATTCTGTGAGCAGCTCACCCTTTCTATCCCCGTAAAATCCAATGGCAGAAGAAGAAATAAAGACTTTTGGTTTTTTTTCCAGACGGCTGATTGTACCGGCCAGAAGCCGGGTGGGAATAACCCGTGAATCCATAATTTTCTTTTTCTGTTCAGGCGTCCACCGGCCCCTTGAAATATCAGCCCCGTTTAAATTGATAACAGCATCAAACCGCGGCTGTGATTCAAGATCAAGAATATTTTGATAGGGATCCCAGAAAAGTTCATCTGCAGCCAGGTGGGTTTTGTTTCTAACCAGCCGAACGACTTCATGTCCGCAGGTTCTGAGAAACGGAACCAGAATACTGCCGATGGTACCGCTGGCACCGGAAATTAATATTCTTTTTTTACGGCCTTTTCCCACGTGATTTTCCAGATCATATTTGAGAACATGGTGACGGTAGCGGAACATGCGGTCAAATTCTTTTTGGGCAAACCCGTAAAACGGCCGGCTTAAAAAACCGAACGGCAGTTTAAAATCCACCCTGTCTTCCATGGCAGACCACTGTTCATCCAGGGGAATAAATCGATGAGTATGAATCCAGCGGGCAAACGGGCCCCGGGTCTGCCGATCCTTAAACATCCTGTTTTTTTTATATTCAATATGCTCTGCATTCCAGATCATGGGGATCTTGAACAGATGCAGCCTGAAGGAGACTTTCACCCCGGTTTGAACCCCCAGGCCTTCACGGGACAGCATTTTCATGGGGGCCCAGGGCGGTGTCAATCGCTGGATTGCACCGTTTTGCTCGTGCCAGGCAAACATTTTTTCAACCGGAACATTAATTTGGGTTTGTCTCGTATAAATATGTCGGCTCATTCTCTTTTTGTATACGCTTTTTACTTACTGATTGTTCACAGCATTTTCTGCAATCCAACGACTGATCATTGACTTACTGCATCTTATACTATAATAATAGCTATCAAGCAAAAACCTTTTTTAAGATCGATAAAATGAATAACCTGGTTTGATTGTTTTTCAGATGGTATGTTCTTTGCATAACAAGGTTTGGCTGCTTGGCTACTTAACAATAAAGATTACCGTTGCTTTTTCGGCTTACGGTTAAAATACTTTATCAGTTGGCAAAGCAGCATGTAAAACAAACCATAATCAGATAAAATTAAAGGAGTAAACAAATGGAAAAGTATGAATGCGTCTGTGGCTATGTGTATGACCCTGCAATCGGTGATCCGGACAATGGTATTGCACCGGGAACTTCTTTCGCGGACCTGCCCGATGACTGGGTCTGTCCCCTTTGCGGCGCCGCCAAGGACGCTTTTGAAAAAATGGACTAATTTTTTGTACAACGGAGGATAATAATACATGTATAAACCCCTTGAAATTTCTGATGGGATATACTCTGTCGGATGCCGCGACTGGGACATCAGAGATTTCCATGGTTACTCGACTTATGAGGGAACCACTTATAATGCTTTTTTAGTTCTGGGCGAAAAGAACGTCCTGATTGACACGGTAAAAGATAAATTTACAGATGAGCTTTTATCCAACATCAGCCGGATTATTGATCCGAAAGACATTGATATTGTCATCAGCAACCATACGGAGATGGATCATTCCGGCGGCATTCCAAAAGTCATGCACAAAATTGGCATTGACAAACCCATTTACTGCTCAAAGATGGGGGCTAAAAACTTAAGAAGCCATTTCAACCGGGATCTTAACTTCCAGGTCGTTGGCAGCGGTGATGAACTCAAGGTGGGAAACAAAACCTTTTCCTTTCTTGAGACAAGAATGCTTCACTGGCCGGACAGTATGTTCACCTACCTGGTGGAAGACGGCATCCTTTTTTCAAGCGATGCCTTTGGCCAGCATTATGCCGGTGATAAATTCTTCGATGATGAATTGGGCGATGAAATCATGCCCCATGCCAGAAAATACTATGCCAATATCCTGCTTCATTTTTCACCCAGGGTACAGGCATTGTTAAAAGATGTCGCTAAAATGAACCTGACAATCAACATGATCTGTCCGGATCACGGCATTCTCTGGCGTGACAATCCGTCAAAAATCATTGAAGCCTATGATCAGTGGTCTAAGCAGGAACCGGCCCGGAAAGTTGTAGTCATCTTTGACTCCATGTGGGAGAGCACCACCAAAATGGCCAGATCCATTACCAGCGGCATTGAGTCTGAAGATGTCCATGTCCGGCTGATGAATACGCGCAAATGGCACAGAAGTGATATCATGACTGAAATCGTTGATGCCGGTGCCATTGTTGTGGGGTCTCCTACTTTAAACAACAGCATTTTTCCGGTCATTGCCGATGTCATGACCTATATTAAGGGCTTAAGACCCCAGAATAAAATTGCGGCGGCATTCGGCTCATACGGATGGAGCGGTGAAGCGGTAAAAATTCTGAACAAAGAGTTTTCCGAAATGAAGCTCGATATTATTGATGACGGGATTAAAGTCCAATACGTTCCGGATGAAGATGATTTACAAAAATGTTTCGATCTGGGCGTCAAGCTTGCCAGGACACTTAAAGAAAAGGTACCTGAATAGAAACCCATACCCGGTTCGGATTTTTCCGGCCGAAACCTAAAAAAAATCCCCTGGAGCGATAATATCTCTCCAGGGGATTTTTTTATCCGGCCTGTTACTTGCCGGCTCTGGGGTTAGTCTTTCCAGAGGCCATGAAGATTACAATAAGCCCTTGCAACCACTTTGGCAGCATCTGTTTTAAACTCGGCTTCGGGTGCGCTGGTGGGTGTCAGCATCTGTCTTTGGACAAACATGCCGTCGGCGGAAGAAAGCTCAATCCATTCAATCCAGTGCTCATTGGTCATGGGATGCGGCACGCTGCCCACCTTTACCAGGTAGCCGCCATCTGTTTTTTCAATGACCGGCACATGTTTTTCCAATGCGGCATCCACTGTGTTTTCAACCAGACGGTCCATGGGATCTCCACAGCACATCACAGGGGGAGTTTCGCCGTGAAGAACCTGTACAATATTACCGCATTTGGCGCATTTATAAATACCGAGTTTTTCAGCCATGTTGCATTCTCCTTTTTTGATATTAAATTATTTTACTAACTGTCCAAACCAGGAATAATTGTTTGACTCAGTCATACTATACTAATTGATCTCTGATTGGAAATTATATTCAATTTATGTTGAATTATCCACAAATTTTTTTTGACAATCGTTCAGGCAAATAGTTTTCAATGATGATTTCCGTTACTTTTTCCTCATCATGACGGATGGCGTTGAAAATGGATGCCAACTGAAAATAGAGTTCATTCTTAGCCTTCAATGCAGCATAAGATGTTGATTGAGTGATTTGCTTTTTTTTATGAAACACGTTTGATTCTGCCATCATTCCCTCTCCATATTGCGAATAGTTGTGTTCGTTTCCTTTTAATATTAGCAAACAATATGCCAGTATATCGTAAACGGTTTGATTTCAGCTAAAAAATGCTTACAACCGGCTTTTCGTCAATGGTTTCAGGCATAAACTTCTGAATTTAAAGTATAATGATAATACACATGTCTCACATGAGACAATACAATTTACAGAAAAAACAGACAACAGTGTATCAATTAAAATTGGAACTATTTATTAAATATGAATCTTATGGAACGACTTTAATTTGTTAACCTACAAAAAATAATTAATGATTTCAAGGTTTATTTTACAAAATTCCACCCTTTTCGCAGAACATCTGTATTTTCCATCAAAATTCGCATATATGCGTTTTCCATATCAATCATTTCTTTATCTTTTTTTCTGAGCCATTCCGCCAGCCATGCAAACCGCAGCGCCAGAATATACTCGGGGAAAAATCGCCAACCCATCTTAGAAAAAAAAATGTTTCGCTTTAAGCGGTCAAGAAATCGCATCACCATGGGCATACCCAGACCATGCGGGTTTTCAATACCGGCACATCCGACCAGATTGGCAGCATCATAAATATCAGGCTTCATCCCGGTAAATTCCCAGTCAATAACAGCTTTAATCCGGTCATTGTCCCAGATGACATTCAATGGATGCAGATCGCCATGACAAAAGCGGACAGGCAGTTGATCGTGAATATCCATAAAGGATTGTTCCAGAAATTCAAGCATGGGCAAAAATGCATGATAAACCGCTGTATCATGCATTTTCATCCGGTCAAACAGGGTATAAATGTATTTTTTAATGGAAAAAGAAGGCATTGGCATCTGCTCTTCAATGCCGGAACTTGAGGTTGAAAGCCGGATTAAAAAAAGAGCAAAACTCTCCCCCATGGCCCCGGAATTCAGATAGTCGGGTTGTTTAATCCCGGTACTGTCCAGAAAAGGTGATACCTGGAAACAGGCGTCCTTATAAAAAGGCAGAAAGGATCCGTCCCGGCTTTCTTTATACGGCAGTGCCTGGTCAAGCCCGTTTTGATTCAGATAACAGACCGCTTTGGCCACCATATTTCGCAGACGATATTTTTTTTTATTAAATTTTTCAATCAAAAAAAAACGGCCTTGTACATCCTTGATCACTGCTCTGGAGATACTTCGTTCAGGACTTCCCTGGATATCAGCCGATTCTGCAATAGAATGAAAATTAATATCCCACTGGTATTTCAGCCATTGAATAAAGGGATTGCGATCCGGATCATAAAATTCTTGCAATGGCAGATTCCATTTGTTCTTTTGGCAGCGCACCAATCAGCTTATCAACGATTTGACCGTTTTTCACCAGCAAAAGCGTAGGCACGCTTGAAATTGCATATCGCGAACCGATCATTGGATTGTCATCCAGATTCAGCTTGGCAATCTTTACCCTGGCCCGGTATTGTTCAGCCAGGCTTTCAATGATGGGACCAATGGATCTGCAGGGGCCGCACCACGGCGCCCAGCAATCGACCAGTACCGGCAGTGAAGATTCCAATACTTCCCGGTCAAAAGACTGGTCTGAAACATTCACCGGACGGCTTAAATTCGTGACCGGTAATACAGACTGACATTTGCCGCATATCGGGTGTTCATCTATCCTTGCCACGGGCAGCCGGTTTTTCGTATGACATTTTGAACACGCAAGTATAATAGTATTCATATTCATTTTATTTTTATATCATTGCTGAGATGGTTTTTCCATATTCCTGGCAGGCCTGCAGCCCTCCGCCAACCCAGGAGGCTTTAAGCATCAGCGGCCCGCCCGGTACCATATTCATTTTAAATATATGTTCCATTGTATCAAATATTCTGCCGGCAGCTTCGCCGCTCCATCCATACGCACCAAAAGATCCCCCGGGTTTTCCATCCAGCCCGGCCCGCTCGGCTTTAAAGAGAAATTGTTTCATGGCGGTGATCATTTCCCCGTGGTAGGTTGATGAACCGAATATATAAGCGTCATACCCTTTGATATCTTCATCTGTTTCCATATCACCGGTTTTTTTTATCTCTGCTTCATGGCCGGCTAATCGAACCCCTTCTCCTATCAATTCAGCAATCCCTTTTGTCTCACCTGTCCGGCTTGCATAGACGATTAATACTTTTCCCATTTTTCCACCTGCCTTTTTTTTTTAGGATTTAATTGCATTAAAATGTCGGATGCTGCTAAAGATATCATTCATTTCCGGTTAAGAAAAGCGATATCAGACCGATCAATTTTAATAAGAACAAATTTAATAAGAACAAAGCAATTTCCGGGCCATCATGCTCATGATATCAAGTTTTACTTTATTCTTGCAAATCCGGCACGAATCGTGCAAATTTAGTACCTGGGCAGAACAACAATCTTTACGCATGCTTTCAAAGGAGATACACATGGCCAAAGATAGAGCCACACTATATGCACTAAGCACATGCAGCCACTGCAAATCGACCAAGCGCCTGCTTTCCGAGTGCAATGTCGAGTATGATTATATTGAAGTTGACGATCTTGAAGGACAGGAAAGAAAAGCTATATTGGAAGATATCAAGGCGCTGAATCCCCGGTGCTCATTTCCCACCATAAAAATTAATGATACCGTCATTGTCGGATACAAAGAAAAACAGATAAAGGAGGCTTTAGGAATAAAAAATGGAAGTTGAACACTTATTTCAGGCACTAAAAAAATCCCAGGAAGCAAAAGGATATTATTTTAATAAAGACCGGGATCTGGTTTTCGAGCTGCTGGAAGCGCTTCTTCTGAACAAGGAACGATACGGCTATATGGCCTGCCCCTGCAGGCTTGCCTGTAATGACAGGGAAAACGACAATGACATCATCTGCCCCTGCGTTTACAGAGCACCTGATTGCGAAGAGTTCGGCGCCTGTTTTTGTGGACTTTATGTCTCCCCTGCCGTCCACAACAATGAAACCCAGGCTCAATATGTTCCGGAAAGAAGACCACCTGAAAAAATATTCTAAAGGAGAAAAATATGGACGACTGTGGTTTACCAGTATTGAACACAGGCCTTCGGGGTATAGATGTTGCCAGTTCGAAAATTTGCGATGTCAGAGGAAAAGAAGGAAAATTAATTTATCGCGGCTACTTAATACAGGATCTGGCTGAAAAAGCCGGATTTGAAGAAATCTGCTTCCTTCTTCTTTATGAACGGCTTCCTAAAAAAGAGGAATTGTCTCAATTTGATCAGAGTCTGAAACTCAAACGAGATGTACCTGACAATGTATATGCATGTCTTAAAACTCTTCCGGCAGATATGAACCCCATGGATGTCCTCCAGATGGCGGTTCCGCTGCTGACCCAGAAAGATACCGCCCTTGGTCAGGAAGGCATTGAAAACACCCTGTTCAGCGCTGAAAATCTCATAGCCGGGATTGCCACTATCACTGCCGCATGGGAACGGATCAGAAACAACAAACCAATTGTTCCGCCGGATAATTCCCTTTCCCATGCCGCCAATTTTCTGTATATGCTCAACGGAACCGTGCCTGATGACGAAACAGCACATTTTTTTGACACTGCCCTGGTACTGCATGCGGAACATTCATTCAATGCCTCAACCTTTACTGCACGGCAGGTCGCTTCCACCCGCGCACACATTTATGCAGCCATCTCCGCTGCCATCGGCTCTCTGTCCGGTGCACTTCACGGCGGCGCCAATGTCAGGGTCATGAAAATGCTCAAGGAAATCGGCTCGGTAGATAAAATTGATGCATACATTGATAATATCTTAAACACCGGCGGCCTGATCATGGGGCTGGGCCATGCGGTTTACCAGACTGACGATCCCCGGGCACTTATTCTTGCCCCCATGAGCAAAAGAAGGGGAGAAATCGCCAATGATACCAAATGGTATGAATTGACCAGGGCATTGGAAAAAAAAGGAAAAGCTGCATTCAAGGCCAAAAAAGGAAGGGATATTTTCTGCAATGTTGATTTTTATTCGGCCTCTCTTTTTTATACCATGGGAATTGCCATGGACCTGTTTTCCCCGTTATTCGCGATTTCCAGGATCAGCGGCTGGTGCGCACATGTCATTGAAGAACAATATGCCATGGCAGCTCCCAAACCGACTCTGTACCGGCCGGGCGCCGAATATGTGGGTGATTACTGCGGTCCGGATGAATGCCTGTATACTGATATTGATGACCGGTAACCGGAAATGACTATCCACAAAAGACTGACAAGCAAAGGAAAAAAATAATGAGAGTCTGGCAGTGCACGGTGTGCAAATATATCCATGAAGGAGATGCACCTCCTGAAAAGTGTCCGATTTGTGGAGTGGATGCGAGCAAATTTATTGAAATTGATCCTGCGGATGTCCCGGAGACAAAACTGGATCCAAAACCTGCGGGAAAGAGGGAAAGGCCCACCCCTGTGGAGGAAGCGCCCCAAAACCTGATGGGAAAAATCACAAAACTGCTCTGTAAATACCATGCCCACCCCATAGCGGTTCACTGGCCGAATGGGATTTTGCCTGCATCAGCCATTCTCTTTGCGCTGGCCTGGATATTTTCTTTTCCCCTTCTGGCCAAAGCGGCGCTGATCAACCAGCTTTTTGTAATGGCATCTCTGCCTTTTGTCATCTATACCGGTGTTCTGGAATGGAAAAACAAATATAACGGGGCATTAACCCTGATGTTTAAGCTGAAAATTCTGGCTGCTGCGGTTACCGGTACCACCTGTGCCACCAGCATCATCTGGTATCTTATTGATCCGGATATTCTTCAATCCGGAACAGCGCCGGTATTTTTATTTATCAATATCATCATGCTGGCAGCCGCCGGTATTGCGGGACATATCGGCGGCAAACTGGTATTCAAGGATTGATTTCAATCACCAGTCCCACCGGGCAATGATCTGACCCAAAAACCTCATTATCAATAAAGGCGTCTTTAACGGCGCCTTTATCAATGAGATCCTGAGTCACAAAAAAGTAGTCAATCCGCCATCCGGCATTGTTTTTTCTGGCATTAAACCGGTACGACCACCATGAGTATTTAGCTTCTTCGGGATGGAAGTGCCGGAATGTATCCACATAGCCCATATCAATCATCTGATCCAGAACATCCCGTTCCTGCCTTAGAAAACCGGATCGTTTTGAATTGGGTCCCGGATTTTTCAGGTCAATCTCATTATGGGCGGTATTAAAATCACCCGTGATGACCAGACTGTTTCCTTTGTCTTTTAAATCATTGGCATAGGATAGAAACCATTTATAAAAAGAAAGCTTATATGCCAGCCGCTCGTCGCTCATCTGGCCATTGGGAAAATAAATATTAAACAGAATAAACCCCGGATAATCCAATCGGATCACCCGGCCCTCGTTGTC
>JBNKNP010000008.1:0-10580 GCA_050293905.1 Desulfobacteraceae bacterium
CTTTCAGGCATAATAATATTAGTGGAAGAAAGGGCCACGGATCGTTCAATCAGGTTTTCAAGTTCCCGGACGTTTCCCGGAAAACTGTATTTATTTAAAAAATCAATGGCATAGGATGACAATTTTACAATATCTTTTTGCATCTGGGTGGAGTATTTTGTTGCAAAATGCTTGGCCAGAAGCTCGACATCCCCTTTCCTGTCCCTGAGCGGCGGCACTTTAATGGGAATCACATTCAGCCTGAAAAACAGATCTTCCCTGAAATTGCCTTCAATAACCTCCTGTTCAAGCTTTTTATTAGTGGCTGAGATGATTCTGACATCTACATCGATTTCTTTTGTTCCGCCCACGGGTTTAAACGAGGTCTCCTGAACAGCCCGGAGAAGCTTGACCTGAAGGATGGGAGAAAGTTCCCCGATTTCATCTAAAAAGATAGTGCCTCTATTGGCCGCTTCAAACAGCCCGACTTTATCGCTCACAGCACCGGTAAAGGATCCTTTGACATGGCCGAAAAATTCACTTTCTATCAGTGTGTCCGGAATGCCGCCGCAGTTCACCACCACAAACGGATTGTCTTTTCGATCGGAATTTTCGTGGATGGCTCTGGCAATCAGTTCTTTTCCCGTACCGCTTTCCCCTGTAATCAGGACATTGGTTTTAGTCAGACTGATCTGCTCAATCCGTTTGTAAATAGCCTGCATGCCCGGACTTTTGCCGATAATGCGGTTAAAATGAATATTGTCCCGCAATTCCGAAGAAGTGCTTTCCTTTTCCTGGTCCAGGGTTTTAAGTGCCATGGCCTTGGAAATGGTCTGTTTGAGCTCTGCATTGTCAAAGGGTTTGGGCACAAAATCATAAGCCCCTTCGTTCATGGCTTCAACCGCAATTTCAGTTGTGGAGTAGGCTGAAATCATGATCACAATGGTATCTGAATTTTTTTTCTTGGCTTCCTTTAACACTTCAAGCCCGGTGATATCTCCCAGCCGGATATCGGAAAGAACCATATCATACTCATGGTTCCGAATCATGTTCACAGCCTTTTTTCCGTTTTTAGCACAAGAGACTGAGTACCCCTCTTTGGATAATAAAACATCGAGAAACTCACGCATACTGGCTTCATCATCAACCACAAGAATACTTTGAGTAGGCTTTTTCATCTTTTTCCTCAATTATCTCTTTGATAAACAATCCTGCCGTCCACAATGGTCATAAATGCACACCCCTGGACCTCAAATCCGCCAAAGGGAGTGTTACGGCTTTTGGATTTGAAGGACTCCGGATCAATCACATGGCTATGCTGTAAATCTATAATGGTCAGATCTGCCGGATTTCCAGGTTGAATATCATTGTTCACCCCGATGACCCGGGCAGGATTTTTCGCCATCTTTATGATTAATTGCTCAAGGGAAAGCATGCCGTTTTGAACCAGTTTCAGGCTCAGGGGCAAAGATGTTTCCAATCCCAGAATTCCGAAAGCTGCCCGATCAAACTCCAGGTCTTTTTCAACCGGGGAGTGGGGCGCATGATCAGAAGCGATCAGATCAATGGTTCCGTCGGTAAGACCATCTATAATGGCCTGCCTGTCTGCCTTTGATCTCAGCGGCGGGTTCATTTTAAAATTGGTGTTATAGTCTTTTACATCTTCGTCCGTCAGGGTAAAATAATGGGGTGCGGTCTCACAGGTCACCTTTACCCCTCTTTTTTTAGCGGCCCGGATGGCCGCAACAGATTCGGCCGTGCTGATGTGACAGAAATGGACCCGTGCCCGGGTCAGTTCACTCAAAGCAATATCCCTGAGCACCATGATGGTTTCGGCAGCATTTGGAATCCCTTTGATTCCCCAGTAAGTTGCACTGGCACCTTCATTCATGGAACCGCCGTCTGCAATGCTCAAGTCTTCGGCATGAACAAAAACAGGCAGATCCAGCCCTTTGCAGTATTCAAGAGCCCGCCGCATGAGATTTGCATTTTCCAAAGGGTGTCCGTCATCGGTCACCGCCACAACACCGGCCTCTTTCATATCATATATTTCAGCCAGTCCGGTTCCAAGCGATCCCGTGGAAATTGCACCGGCCGGATAAACTTTTGAAAAACCTGATTCTTTTGCACGGTTAATAATAAACCGGGTCACCTGGCTGTTATCATTCACCGGAACCGTATTGGGCATGGAACAAACCGCTGTAAATCCCCCCCGGGCAGCAGCAGAAAGACCGGTTTCAATGGTTTCCTTGTATTCGTGTCCCGGCTCTCTGAGATGGACATGGATATCCATCAGACCCGGTACAACAACCAAATTTTTAGCATCAATTATCTGGGCACTATCAGGATTGATCCGGACCGGCGAATCAACAGCCGCAATCCGTCCGTCTTCAATCAGGATATCCTGTTCGCCGTCAATATTTCCAGGATCCAGTACCCGTGCGCCCTTAATCAGAATCTGCATGTCTGCTGCCTCCTGCTAACAGGTAAAATAATGCCATACGCAAAGCAACCCCGTTTGTGACCTGTTCTAATATAATTGAGCAGTCTGCATCTGCCACATCGCTTGAAATTTCAATTCCCCGGTTCATCGGACCTGGGTGCATGACGATCGCATCCGGTTTCGCCAGGGCCAGCCGGGATTTATTCAAACCGAACAGGCGGGCATACTCTCTTTCCGACGGAAAAAGAATGTTGCCCTGCCGTTCTTTTTGAATTCTGAGCATCATGATAACATCCGATCCTTCCACACAGGCTTCAATGGTCGGCTCAATCGCACACCCCAGCTTTTCTATCCCTTTTGGGATCATGGTTTGCGGGGCACAGATGGAAACACTGGCACCCATTTTTGAAAACCCGGTAATATCGGACCGGGCCACCCGGGAATGAGAAATATCACCGATAATAGACAGCTTTAATCCATCAAGTTTTCCTTTTTTTTCCCTGACACTTAGCATATCCAGCAGGGCCTGGGAAGGATGGGCATGGATACCGTCTCCGGCATTAATCACCGACGCTTTGAGCCGTTTTGCAATAAGATGCGGCGCACCGGATGACGGATGCCTGAGGACAATCACATCCGGCCGCATGGCTTCAAGATTTTTTGCCGTGTCGATCAGGGTTTCACCCTTAACAATGCTGGATGAACTTTTTGAAATGGAAATACTGTCCGCCGACAGCCGTTTGGCTGCTGTATCAAAAGAAAGTTTGGTCCGGGTTGACGGTTCCTGAAAAAACAGGACAATGGTTTTTCCCCTTAAAGTGGGAACTTTTTTAACCGGACGTTCTGAAATTTCTTTCATACCCTGGGCGGTATCCAGGATCATTGAAATTTCATGGGGGTCTAAAGAGTCGATATCTAGAATATCCTTTTTTGTAAACCGCATGATCATCCCCTTATTTTAGAATATCTCCTATCCGGTTCCACCGGGGCCGGAATTTTTCTTTATTCCAGGACCAGTATATAATCATGGCCCTGCCTTTGACGGCCGACAGATCCACAAATCCCCAGAACCTGCTGTCATGACTGTTATCTCTGTTATCCCCCATTACAAACAATTTATGTTTCGGCACTATGAATTTTTTATGGTTGTCCCTTGGGCTGAAGTTTCCCGGAATCACCCGACGGTCTTTGTGAATCGCATAGGGTTCGTCTTCAACCGGCTTGTCATTGACATAAAGCTTTTTATTGATGATCTGTACCGTATCCCCTTCCGTGGCAATGACCCGCTTGATAAAATCCTTGGTGGGATCCTCCGGATATTTAAACACGACAATATCCTTTTTTTTCGGATCCTTAACAGGAATCAGCACTTTACCGTGGGTAAAAGGGATTTTTACACCATAAATAAATTTATTGACCAGAATCTGATCACCGATCTGCAGGGTTTCCAGCATGGAGCCGGATGGTATTTTAAAGGCCTGAATAATAAAAGTACGGATAAACATCGCAATAATAATGGCGATAATAATAGCCTCGGTATTTTCCCGCAAAGCCCCCTTTGACTTCTTTGTTGTCATCGTCTGTCCTTATTGTTCAATCTTATTTGAAGGTATGCACCGGCTGACTGATAAAAAATGCTGCTCTTTGTATGGATGTTTTTAACAGATGGGCCACTTTTCTGGCCTTGACCATACTTGACAGCGGAACAGTAGGCACTTTTTGACCCTTGATGGTGATTGTACCGCTTTTTAATTCTCTATAGCTCACCTGCCCGTATGATTTCGACACTCCTTCAGGATAATCAAATGCATAATCCACAATCTGGGTAAACAGGTCATCATCCGACACCGAGGTATGCTTTAAAATTTCTTCGTTTAAAATCGGGATAGGGATACCCAGCCCTATTGAAAGAGAGACGCCATAGCCTCTGATGCTCTGCCCGACCAGCCATTCAGGAGACATCTGCTTTAAATCTCCCATGACGGACAGGGTGCCGGACGGTGCCAGCGGAACGCCGTTAAGTCCGCGTTCCACCTGACTTTTATGCTGGGTGCCGGTCCAGGTAACATACCCCTGGGCACCGCCTAAAAAAATCCGGGTGCCCACACCAATGGTTTTCAAATACGGGTCATTGAGCAGCGGACTCAATTCTCCTGAAGAGCAGTAATTGGCATTTCCCATGGCCGGTTTCAATGTTCCCATGTAGGTGTACCGGATCCGGTCTGACCGGTTGATTGCACAATTATAATTCTGATAAGCATTTCGGGGGTTGCAGAGCATGGCATTGGGCAGCTCTTTTAAGGTCACTTCTTTTTCAATTTCACGGTTTGGATAACAATCCGTACCATAGCTTTGTGCCTTAATAAGCACTTTTTTCCCTGCTGCCAGATCATGGATCACATGCCCGCCGCCATAGTTGAATTCCCCCGGATGCATGCTGTTCAGCGGATCCCCATCGGCAACCTGGGTAGCTCCCAGATAACAGTCCACTGCTGCAACGCCGGAATACGCCTCAACATTGTTGAACCATGTCTTTGTTGTTCTCACCACGGGTTTGGACTGCCCGATATTGATAAACGCTCCAGATGAGCACATGGGCGCAAAAGTGCCGGTTGTCACAACGTCTACTTTTCTGGCTGCTTCAACCACGCCCTCTTCTTTGGCAATATCAATCACTTCTTCTGCCGTAACGACAACCGCTTTGCCATCGGCAATTTTCTTGTTGATCTGTTCAATTGTTTTATTGACTTTATATCCGCTCATAACAGCCCTTTTCAAAGATGAGACATCTGTTTTACCGCCTCAATTTTTGATGTAATATTATTTTTAATCCATGCGCTGTCCCACCACTCCACCGGATTGACAAAGACATCATGAACAATCATGGAAAAATGCAAATGATCTCCACCGGCAAGACCGGTTTCACCCGAATTACCGATCACCATTCCTTTTTTCACGACCTGTTGTTCTTGAACCTCAATCGCGCTTAAATGTGCATACAGGCTGCACAGGCCAAACCCGTGATCAATGATGATGGTATTGCCGAAAATCCCCACGGATCCGGTAAAAATAATCCGTCCACCATTGGCTGCTTTAACAGGCGCACTGGACGTTGATGCCAGGTCAATGCCCAGGTGGACCTCACGATCAACCTCTTTCCCATTAATTTTATATATCCTGTGATCAGCAAACCCTGCCCGTCTCTGGGACCCTGCCAGCCTCAAAAAACGGCCTTCCCAGTATTTTTTGGCTTCTGTGGCTGCAGGAACACCAAGCACCTTGTCAACATTCTGCTTTCTGATCTCACGGTTTATAAAAACATATTTATCCAGCAGGGGATTTTTACCGGCTGAGAACTCGCCTTCCATTGGACCGACATCAAAGTCGGGAATCTTTTTTTCCAGAAAGCCTGATGAGACCCTGATCACATCAGTCTTAAATTTTTTATCCCGGATATAGGTATGAAATCCCCTTTGGGTTATATTTCCCGCCGGATCCTCGGCCTTCACATGGATCTGGGTGCCGGGTCCCTGGGTATGCTTGAGTGCAAAAAAGGCCGTATGGATTGTCAGATCTTTGAAAAGACCGGAATGGCCGGGGAAAAAATGATCTCCAACCTGAATGCCGCTTTTAATATTATCCTCGAATATCTGATAGATAACCAGTCCGGCACCGCCACGCTCTATATTGTGTCTCTGGCTCAACACTTTTACCCTGGGCGGTTTTGAATCGATAATAACATTCTTTTCAACATAAAAAATATTACCGGTGTTTAATCCTCTCCAGGAGCGGTCTGTCACCCGTATCCGGATAACTGCATCCCCGTCCGTCATGCCGTATTTCCAGGATTGCACCGGTATGACAAAGGAATCAGACACCACCTTGTCGCCGTAAAACATGTTTATAATCCCGGGGGGTTCATATGATTTGTCCAACAGGACCTTTTCTTTTCCCTGCTGCATGATCGAGATCATGGCCTGCCGAAGCCCGGTTTTGTCATCGCTGATATCGACCGTCATTTCATAGTTTTTATTCAAATACAAAGAGGGCAGCTGTATGTCCACCACAGGCTTGGCACTTTCAAATTTACAGACCATTGCCCAGACGGAAAAAATCACAATAAGGAAAATCAGAATAAGGAAGAAGGCTCTCTTCATCAATATTACCTATCTTTTCAGGAGGTTGGTATACACTCAAATCAAAATACCGTAAAATAGCAGCTATGGCCGAACTTATCAAGTTATTTTCCGGGCCAATCAGGGGGCATTGACCCTAAGGCATTGACTTTTTGGGCTTCAAAATATAATTTGGCCTTAAACCTGATAACCAGAGACTTAATTATGGATAATTTTTTTTTCAAACTGACGGACCGCACCGAACCTGTTTTTTTTCTTATTGCAGGGCCATGTGTCATTGAAAGCTATGAGACAACGTTTCATATTGCTGATTATTTAAAAAATCTCACCCGGCGGCTGAATCTTCCGTTTATATTCAAAGCGTCATTTGACAAGGCCAACCGGACATCTGTCCACTCATTCCGGGGCCCCGGGTTTGATGAAGGTCTGGCAATCCTTGAGACCATAAAAAAACAGCTTGATCTGCCGGTTATTTCGGATATACATCTGCCGGACCAGGCCCAAAAAGCTGCGAGGGTCCTGGATGTCCTTCAGATACCGGCATTTCTATGCCGCCAGACAGACCTGATTCTGGCAGCCTGCAACACCGGCAAACCGGTCAATATCAAAAAAGGCCAGTTCTTATCGCCACAGGAATGCAAAAACATCCTGGCCAAAGCCGAACAAAGCGGCAACACTGACATCTGCATTACGGAAAGAGGGTCCTGTTTCGGGTATAATAATCTTGTGGTGGATTTCAGATCCATGGCCATATTACACCAGATGGACGCACCGGTTGTCTTTGATGCCACCCACAGTGTCCAGCTCCCCGGAGGCGCACTGGACTCATCAGCCGGAGAACGCCGGTTTGTTCCCACACTGGCACGGGCTGCTATTGCCGCAGGGGCCGATGGTATTTTTCTTGAAACCCATCCGGATCCGGATAAAGCCCTCTGCGACGGCCCCAATTCCATGCCGTTACATGAAATGGAAGATCTTTTATCTTCACTTTCAGCCATTAAAAAGGCTGTGGGAGGGGTTGCATGACCAACGTGCTTGCAGGTATCGACCTCCTGCTGCTGGATGTGGACGGTGTGCTCACGGACGGCACCATCACCTATTCTGATTCCGGAGAGCAGGTAAAAAGTTTCAACGCAGCAGATGGATTAGGATTAAGACTGCTCATGCAGGCCGGTATTCAGGTGGGGATTATCACCGGCAGAAAATCAAAAGCATTAGGGTATCGTTGTACAAATCTTGGCATCACCCTGCTCTTTGAAGGGATACGGGACAAAGCAAAAGTTCTGGATCAGATCAGCGCGTCAACCGGCATTTCAATAACAAAAATGGCCTATGCAGGAGATGATCTCATTGATCTGCCTGTGATGAAGCGTGTGGGTGTATCCATCAGTGTTGCCAATGCCTGCAAAGAAGTTAAAGACCGTTCGGACTGGGTCACCAGCCGCAGCGGCGGCCATGGAGCTGTCAGGGAAATCTGCGAAGGTATTTTAAAAGCAAAAATTCTGTGGCAGCCTATCCTGGATCATTATCTGGCATGACAAAGACAATACGGCAAAAACTGACTTATCCGCTGATCGGATGCCTGATCCTGATGATTTTTATCGTTGCAGGTTATATTGGTTTTGACCGTTTTTTCTCAGCCCCCATTGAAATAAAAAACATCAAGATTGATACGGCTGCCGCCCTGAAACTCAATATTCTCAAGCAGATTTCAAAAAAAAACGGGATTACGGAATGGGAGCTCAACGCTGAATCAGCCACCCTGCTGAAGGATGAAAACAAAGCCATTCTCAACACCGTATCCATTATTTTTTTCACAAAAGAGAACAAACGCGTGCTCCTGGTTTCAAAAAACGGGGTTTTGAACACTAAAACCCATGACATGACCTTTACCGATCACGTGGTGGTCACCTACGAGGATTCAACACTTAAAACTGACAAGTTGCAATATAAAAAAAAAGAACATATAATACTGTCCGATACCCATGTGATGCTTGAAAAGGGCAGTTCAATCATTAAAGCCGATTCAATGGTCATTATACTCAACGAAAATAAAACGATCCTGAAAGGGCATGTAAAAGGCAGGTTTAATGAAAATTTTGATATCCGCTAAAGCATCGGTGCTTTCATTCATTTTTATGTTCCTTATGGGTCTGGTCCTCTTAATGATTCCTGTCAGCGTGCTCTGCCAGCCGGATGGCGATGCAGCCGTCTTTGATTCACCTTCCACAGATAATACAAAAGAGGATAAAACAAAAGATATCCCTTTGCATGTTGTATCGGATAAAATGATCGCGCTGAGAGAATCGGCCATGGTGGAATTCATCGGTAATGTTAAGGCAACCCGGCTGGATTCAGTGATGTACGCCGACTCCGTAAAAGTGTACTTTCAGGATGGAAACAAAGAAAAGCAAACCAATCAAAGTGATGTTAAGCAGATTATTGCCACCGGAAATGTACGATATACGGCAGGTGAACGGAAAGCCTTTGCAGACAGGGCCGTATACACCACCCGGGATGAAGTGCTGATCCTTACCGGACAATCAGCAAAAGTCATGACCGGTTCGAGCTTTGTAACCGGAAGGAAAATTACACTCTACCGGCTTGAAGATAAAGTAATGGTGGAAAGTGAGGGTAACCACCGTGTTGAAGCCTTGTTTAATCCTGAAGACAATAAATCGAAAGACAATAAAACTGAAAAACAACAATGAGTCAGCTTTTACTCAACAACCTGATAAAAATCTATAATGGCAAAAAAGTAGTGGACCAGGTCAGCCTGACCGTTCCCCAGGGGCAGGTTACCGGTCTTCTGGGGCCCAATGGTGCAGGCAAGACTACGACCTTTTATATGTCGGTCGGCCTGATTAAACCTGATGACGGTACCGTCCATATTGACAAGGATGATATTACCCATTACCCCATGTACATCCGGGCAAGAAAAGGCATTGGATATCTTCCCCAGGAATCAAGCATATTTAAAAAATTGACGGTCAGGCAAAATATCACGGCCATCCTGGAAGTTATTAATCAACCTGAAGTTGATATTGAGCTCAAAGCCAATGACCTGATGCGGGAACTGGGCATCATCTCCCTTGCCGGACAGAAAGCAAATTCCCTGTCCGGAGGGGAAAGACGCAGGCTTGAGATTTCAAGAGTTCTGGCCACTGATCCTTTGTTTATCTTATTGGATGAACCCTTTGCAGGGATTGACCCTCTGGCGGTCATTGACATCCAGCAAATAATTTATCAGTTGACTAAAAAGGGAATCGGCGTTTTAATATCAGATCATAATGTAAGGGAAACCTTGGGTGTGTGCAACAATGCATATATAATGAGTCAGGGCAAAGTGATTGAATCCGGAGATCCTGAAAAAATCATTTCAAGTGACATAGCTAAAAAGATTTATCTGGGAGAAAATTTTAAACTGTAAACATGGAATTAGGATTACAACAAAGTTTAATACTGACACAGCAGCTTGTAATGACGCCTCAGTTGCAGCAGGCCATCAAACTGCTTCAATTATCCCGCCTTGAACTGGCTGAAATGATTCAGCAGGAGATGGAACAAAACCCTGCCCTTGAAGAAGCCGGCATTGAGGATACCTCTGATAAAAAAATTACTGCACTGGAATCTGAAAGCACTCCCGGCCCTGAAAAAGAACAGCCGGTGAAAGAAGTTACCATTGAAGAAAAAGTCAGAACCGACACGGATTGGGAAAATTATATTAATGAATACAACTCCACCGGGAGGATCCACATGGAAGTGGATCATTCCGAAGCACCCAATTATGAAGCCTTTACATCCAAGAAAACGACCCTGGATGAACACTTAAGATGGCAGTTGATGCTCCAGGGTTTTTCCCGGGAAGAAGAACAGATCGGACACACCATTATTGGAAATCTCAACAGGGACGGCTATCTGTGCTGCAGCACAGAGGAGATTGCAGACACCACCGGCGCCGTGATTGAAACCGTGGAAAAAGTATTAAGCGTTCTTCAGACATTTGACCCTTAGATCGGAAG
>JBNKNP010000009.1:0-8069 GCA_050293905.1 Desulfobacteraceae bacterium
CCCAAAACCCGTAAATCTTGACGGGTTTTGGGGATATAATAATTTAAAACAGTTTGTTAATCCGGAATTTATCCTTAGAAACTGTATCTCAATCCCAATGTTATGTTGTGGCTTGCAAACTCAGTCTCATATTGCGTCGCACCGGTGGGATCGGTCAAATCAGGATCACTTGTTCCAAAATAGGCATATCGCAGATCAATCATAAATTGAGGAGCAACATCCATCCCCACGCCAACGCCGACCTGGTAAGCAAAGACCGTATCGTCATCGTTAAAAATTGTGGTGCCGCCATTGGTCAATTCAGCCTCAACATTGCTAATACCGAGTCCGCAGAATACAAAGGGTGTAAAACTGCTTTCATTGGCAATATCCACGTAGCCGTTAACCATCAGGTTCAATGCGCTGACATCGCCGCCGGCACTGGTTGTGGTTCCGCCTATTTTATATTTGTCGTAATCATTTTTCTGGTACGACACTTCAGCTTCGACCCTGGGCATACCGAATTTATACCCCACAGCCGCCTGAACAACATACCCTGCATCAAGCTCGGAATCTCCCGAGCTCGTCGCAGTATTCCAGTCCAGATCACTGACCACTGCCACTCCGGCACCGCCGCTGACATACCATCCGTCTTTGGTATCGGCGATTGCTGAAGACGAAACCCATACTGTTGTTAAAAGAATCAATAGTCCGAAAAAGCTTAATCTTTTAGACATGACTTTCCTCCCTTTTGAAAAAATATGGATGTTAACATACGATTTTAGTTTTCAGGTTATCCTTCTTGAAAAAACTAATGGTCTATAAATTAATCGAAAATTAAAAATTTGTAAATAAAAATTATCATTATGATTTTATCTCCGACATTGACATTCATTGGCAATTCCGGTTAATTGTAATTTAAGGTTGCGAACTATTTCAACGAATTAAAACAGCTCTATCACTGAAAACAGGAGAAAAAACCCATGGCATCTCTATTTGAACCGGCCGCTATCGGCGAACTTGTCTTAAAAAACAGGATCATCCGGTCTGCCACCTGGGAAGGCATGTGCGATCCGGACGGCAGGCCCACAGAAAAACTGACGGATTATTATTGCAATCTGGTGAAGGGCGGGGTCGGGATGATTATCTCCGGATACACTTATGTCCGGCCGGACGGCAAACAGATGCCGGGGAAAATGGGACTCTATTCAGATGACTTTTCTAAAGCATTTAAAAAAATGACCCAGGCTGTCCATGACCTGGGCGGTAAAATAGCAGTTCAGCTGGTACACGCCGGCGGTATGGCTGTATCCAAAACCATTGGGCGGACACCGGTGGCACCCTCTGGAAATAAAGTGGCTGCTTATCCGGAGACACCGGCTGCCCTTTCCCTCCTTGAGGCTGAAGATATTTCCGATGCCTTTGCAAGGTCTGCCCGGCGGGCAAAAGAATGGGGATTTGACGCAGTTCAAATCCACGGTGCGCATGGTTATCTGGTCAGTCAGTTTTTAAGCCCTGTGACCAATCAGCGGACAGATGCCTATGGGGGAAGCCTTGAAAACAGGAGCCGGTTTTTATTTGATGTGTATGATAAAATCAGAGCCCTGGTCGGCCATAAATTTCCAGTCTTTATCAAATTAAACGGAGACGATCACCTTGAAAACGGATTTACTGCTGTTGAGGGAATCCAAATTGCAAAAAAACTGTCTGATGCAGGCATATCTGCCATAGAAGTCTCTGCCGGGAGTGCGGCATCCGGAAAAAAGAGTCCGGCCAGAGAAAAAATAAATGCCGTTGAAAAAGAAGCTTACAATTTAGATTTGGCCCGTGCAATAAAAAAAGAAGTGAACTGCCCCATTATCTGCGTGGGGGGAATCCGGTCGCTCAGCGTGGCTCAACAGGCTGTAGCCCGTGAAGGAATGGATTTTATATCTCTTTCCAGGCCGCTGATCCGCGAGCCTGATCTGCCGGACAAATGGAAAAATAATATTTCGCAAAGAGCGACATGTATTTCCTGCAACAAGTGCTTTATCCCCGGCTTAACACAAGGGGGAATCTATTGTGTGGTTCAAAAAAAACAGGAGGAAAAAAATGCCGGCTGATGTATTTTTCATGGATTTAGAGACCACCGCAAAAGAAAACCTTGCCCAGAAAATCTCGCGGCTGATCCAAAAGGCTGGTCTTTCGTCACGGATCAACAAAAATGATATGACCGCTGTTAAAGTCCATTTTGGCGAACAGGGCAACACTGCCTATATCCGTCCTGTTTTTATCCGCCAGATCCTAAAAGATATTAAAGCTGTCGGGGCCTGTCCGTTCCTTACGGATTCCAATACCCTGTATGTGGGGACACGGTCAAATTCCATTTCCCATATCCACACGGCCATTGAAAACGGATTTTCCTATTCTTCCATGGGTGCTGTTCCAGTTGTTATCGCAGACGGGTTGAGAGGAAAAAGCCAGACCCCGGTCACGGTTAACGGGAAGCAGTGCAAACAGGTCTATATCGGCTCGGAAATCGTGAGTGCGGATGCCCTTGTTTCCGTGGCCCATTTTAAGGGTCATGAACTTGCAGGTTTTGGGGGCACCCTTAAAAACGTCGGCATGGGATGTGCCTCCAGACAGGGAAAACTGGACCAGCATTCCAATGTCAGCCCTAAAATAAAAAGAAAAACCTGTATCGGATGCAGGGAGTGTGAACGGCACTGTCCGGGCCAGGCCATTTTTCTTGAGGATAAAAAAGCCTATATTGACTCAAAAAAATGTGTGGGCTGCGCAGAATGCATCGTCCGCTGCCCAACCGGGTCCGTTACCATCAACTGGAACCAGACCGTTCCTGTTTTTTTAGAAAAAATGGTGGAATATACCCAGGGCGTTCTCAAAAACAAATCTGAAAAAACCCTGTTCATCAATTTTATCACAGATGTATCTCCAAAATGCGACTGCCTGCCTTACGCCGAACGGCCCATTGTTGAGGATATCGGCATTCTGGCCTCCACAGATCCTGTGGCAATCGACCAGGCTGGCGCCGATCTCGTCAACCAGGCCAGGGGATTGGAAGGCACTGTGCTTGAAAAGAATCATGCACCGGGTGAAGATAAATTCGAGGCGCTGTTCCCATACGTGGACTGGGAGCTTCAGCTTGATTACGCGCAAACAATTGGGCTTGGCAACCGTGATTATAAACTGACCAAACTTGAAACCCTTTCCTACAAATCCTGAACAAAAGGAGACGATTCAACCTATCGGATGTATATTGCTGTTGAAAAAGTAAAAAACGTGCCGCGATACACGCTGAGGACGTCGTGTACCATTAACGGCCGGCTGACATTCAAAGATCTCTATGATCTGGGATCTGATCCGGGGGGATTTATAAAATATGCCGGCCACAATGCCTTTTATTTTGATGAAGCCATTGAAGAGGCTCTGGATAAATACAGCCCGGACTGGGATACGGATGAACTTGAAGACCTTTTCTGGCCATGGATACGTAAGGATATCCGCCATGCTGTTGAAACCTTTAAAAACAGATCGTCCAAAAAGCCGTCTTTGACTTTAAAACAAAAAGAAACCATTGATCTTAAAATCCATTCCTTTGATAAGCGCCGCGCCCATTTTCTGAAATTCGGCAGCATGGATCAAGGTCCTGTTGAAAAAATGCCGGCTGTTCTTTTCAAAGATCTGCTCAATTGTTCCAGGGATGAAATCGAGCAGCATTTTTTACGCCAGGAATCGGCATTAAAAGCTCATGAACTCAAATCATACGTATACACCGTATTTGATCTTCAGCGTTTCTTTCACAGCTTTATGGCCAAAAAAATGCCCCAGGCCATGGATCAGGAAAAAGCAGATGAATATTTTATCAAGGAACTCTGCCGGCTGAACAAGCAATTTTTTAAAATCTCGTCAACCCTGCACATCTATATGATCCGGTATGCCGTCATGTTCTTTGATTATATTTATGCTGATTCAACCTTGCTGGATGATTTTGTGCATAGTTTCATGAACCGGCACCGTTCTCATGCACCCAAGCCGAAGAATCCGGTGTCAGCGAATAACGCTCTGAACATTTTTCAACTCACCCGTAACGATCTGAAAACCCTCACAAAAAGAAAATTAACACGGATCTATCGAAAACTTGCCAGACAGGTCCACCCGGATACAGGCGGATCTGATGAAAAATTTGTTGAATTAAACGATGCATTCAACACGCTTTTAGAAAAAATAAAGGCCTGACAGAAAAATCTGTCAGGCCTGTTGATTTCTTCTATTTCTAAAGGCTGATTAGGCCATCAGGCTCCAGAGTACACCGGCAGCAATGGCGGAACCGATAACCCCTGAAACATTTGGTGCCATGGCATGCATAAGCAGAAAATTGGTGGGATCTTCTCTTTGTCCCACAGTCTGGACCACACGGGCCGAGTCCGGTACGGCAGACACCCCGGCAGCGCCCAAAAGCGGATTGATAGGGGTTTTCAAAAACAGGTTCATGATCTTGGCAAAGATAAGGCCACAAGCCGTGGCAATGCAGAATGAAAATGCGCCGAGAATAAAAATAAAAACCGAATCTTTGGTTAAAAAGACATCCCCCTGGGTACTGGCACCGACGGTTATGCCCAAAAGGATGGTGGCAGTGTCAATGACCGCATTCCGGGCGGTCTGGGCAAGCCGTTCGGTCACAATGGCTTCCTTGATCACATTACCGAAACACAACAGTCCCAGCAGCGGGAGTGCGGCCGGTGCAAGGAAACAGCACAGGAGAAAAGCAACAATGGGAAAAAGCATTTTTTCTCTTTTGGAAACCTGTCTGGGCTCTTCCATCCGGATCAGCCGCTCTTTTCGGGTGGTCAGCAGTTTCATGATCGGCGGCTGTATCACGGGGACCAGGGCCATATAGGAATAGGCTGCCACGGCAATGGGGCCGATGAGTTTGGGAGCCAGCTTGGCCGTAAGAAAGATGGCAGTCGGGCCGTCTGCACCACCGATAATTCCAATGGCAGATGCTTCATTGGGTGCAAATCCCAGGGCCAGTGCCCCTAAAAACGTAATAAAAATCCCGGCCTGGGCCGCGGCTCCCAGAAGCATGAGAACCGGCCGTGCCAGAAGGGTTGAGAAATCGGTCATGGCACCGATGCCTAAAAATATCAGCGGCGGATAAATTCCCTGGGTCACGCCGAAATACAAATAGTGAAGAACGGAATTGTTTTCATAGATGCCCAGCCCCAGTCCTTTGAATATGGGGATATTTCCAATCAGCATGCCAAATCCGATGGGAACCAGGAGCAGGGGTTCATAATCTTTTGCAATACCAAGATAAATAAAGGTCACCCCGAAAAAGATCATGATAAGGTTACGGTAATCACACAGATAGAAGCCGGTATTGTGAAAAAATTCTAAAAATAATGCGCCCATATATTTTCCCTCTTAATTTCCTTGGTTCGGATGTGGTCTCAAGATCAGACGGATTTATCAAATAGTTCTTTATTCCAGGTAAACAGCCCGTTTCCGTCAGGAATAATGATCTTTATTTTGAAAAGCATATTCAGATTCTCATGCGGATGTTTTATGTCACTTATTTTGGCAAGATGGAGCAGCCTTGACAATGAAAAATGGTCTTCCATGGTTCTTACCAGAAGGGAAAACTGCTTGGAAACCTCTTTTTGGTTGTCATCTAATTCAACAGGTTCAACCGGCTCTGTCCCGGCAGACGGCTTTTGATTTTTTGTTTTAAAAAATTGTTTTATCCTTGATGGATTTTCATACAATGCCAATACTTTATGAAGCTGAGAAATCACAAAGGAAAGTACGACAAGACCTGTAAATACGATTGATATGCCGACAATGGAGATTGCCCATCCATTACTGGCATTGATTGCTTCTAATCCGTGCAAACTTTTACCTCCATACTAAAAACGTTCCATAAAACCGGAATCATTCATCATCACTGCAAAGGGCGCTGTCCGGTCTAAATAATCATGCCAGGCTCCCATGATCTGTTCAGCAACAGGACTGTCTTCCTGGATAATATCAAGGAATTTTTCACGCTGAATAGCCAATACCGCACCTTTTTCAAGAACATGAACACTGGTTTGATAAATCCCCTTTGCCGATAAAAGTTCCATGGCAATAAAATCACCCGGACGGTTCAGGACAACGGCTTTTCCTTCTTTCATTTCTAATAATACGGTCCCGTCTGCCAGCAGATAAAAAAATTGTGCCGGATCACCCGCTGTTGTAATGATATCCCCGGCAAGGGTATCCCGTTTATCAAAATGCCCGGCCAGATTTTTAATATCCTGTGCTCCGAGTGAACTGAACACCGGTGAAGTGTTTAAAACAGTATCGATCGAACTCATTACATCCCCGCCATAAAAATTCAATTAATCCAAAGAATCAAGCATTTAAACACATTTTTTTCAGGTTGTCGATAAAAAATTTGTTCTCCCCGCCAAGTACCGAAAGGGACCCTGTCGAAAAAGCTGTGTAAAACCGAAAAATTAGTGATGTTTTTTTATGGAAAAAAAAGTTATTTAAAAAAAAGGGGTTATCAACGGCAGTTCCATTCAGCCATTTTTTTTTAAAACCTGTAATTTTTATCTGTTTGACCAGAAATCAATCAAACCGTTTCATGCTGTTTGCCGCACCCGGCTGATGTTTTTCAAGATCAATTTCCTGGAAAAGAGTAATGGTAAAAACCGCTCCCTTGCCCGGGCTTGAATCCACATAAATGCTGCCGCCATGATCTTTAATAATTCCATAAACCACAGACAGCCCAAGCCCGACACCCTTCCCCTTTTTCTTTGTAGTAAAGAAAGGTTCAAAAACTTTGGGGATGGTCTTCTCGTCCATGCCCGGGCCGTTATCTTTAAACTTTATAATAACAGCCTTGTCTCGTTGCCGGCTGGATGTTTCAATGGTGAGTTTCCCTCTCTGTGTTGAAGCCATGCTTTCCGCAGCATTGGAAATCAGGTTCATAAAGACCTGCTTTAGCTGATCTTCCGATGCCCGGACCAGGGGCAGGTTTTTTTCAAAATTTTCAATCACCTGGATGCCGTAAATTTTAAGAAGATTGCTGTTAAGCAGAAGGGTTTGCTCAATCAGCTCATTCACATCAAATTTTCCCACCTCGATTTTAGACTGCCGGGCAAATAAGAGAAGATTATTTACAATCCGGCTGATCCGGCGTGTTTCCGTCTCCATCAGATCAAGATATTTTAAAAATATGTCCTGCCCCTTTTGTGTCATCTCGTCTTCTTTGAGCATACGCTGGCTGAGCATGACAAGATTCAATATGCCGGCCACCGGATTATTTATTTCATGAACCACGGAGGAGGACAATTTCCCCAAAGATGCCATTTTGTCCTGGTGAAGCATTCGCTCATGGGTATCTTTGAGTTCCCGGACTCTTTCGTCCACCATTTTGGTCAACCGGTCCCGGATCTGTTTCTCATTTGATTTTCGTTCGGTGATGTCCCTGCTGATTTCTATAAACTTCTCGATTTTGCCTTTTTTCTCCCAGATCGGGTATATGATCAACTCCGTATATCTGGGCTTTTCATCCCTTCCCAGCCGGCTGAGTTCAACCTGACAATGCCGCTGGTTCTTGATGACTTCCTCCAAAGGGCAGATTTTATCGCAATTACTGCTTTTCCGGGTTGCTTCCTTGAATACGTCATAGCATTTCCGGCCAATAACATCCTGGCGTGTATAATTCATGTGACGCAGAAACGAATCATTAACTTCAATGATTTCTCTTTCCGGTGAAATGATAAGAATAAAATCATTGATACCATTGAGAATCATCTCAATTTCTTTTTGAGGCAGGTGCACGATGTCATCCTTTTCCTTCAAAATTCAAACAGATATGATTGATTAAAAAGTCTAACACAAACCAAATCACGAATGCAAGGCAGCAGAATAAAAACAGCAAAGTTAGTCTCAATCCACACTCTCGCAGGGGGAGTGACCCCATGGGTTAACCATTTTAAAGTTCTCGGGTGGGTTTCAATCCACACTCCCGCAGGGGGAGTGACTTTTTTAAAATATCTACACCGACAGTCGAAGCCGGTTTCAATCCACACTCCCGCAGG
>JBNKNP010000010.1:0-2937 GCA_050293905.1 Desulfobacteraceae bacterium
GGCGCCGGTAAACCGGGATATTGTCCCGGACGGCCTGAACAACATTGACCTCTTTTTCCAGAACCGAACCCTTTCCAACAACAATAGCCGGGTGGGAAAAGGGATAAGATATAAATTCTGCAGCCTGGTTCTTTTTTACAGAGCAGATCAGTTCATCATCAAATGCATACCTGGTTTCCCTGACATCCTTCTCCGGCATGGAGCCTAATCCTTTTTAAACATGTGAACAGAGCTGGACTCAGCCATTTCAGCGGCTTCCATAATGGCTTCTGAAAATGTCGGATGCGGGTGGATGCTCACGATCAGATCTTCCAGGACAGCTCCCATTTCAATGGCCAGAGTGCCTTCGGCAATGAGTTCAGAGGCATGCTCTCCCACAATCCCCATTCCCAGGACCAGGCCGGTGTCGGGAGCTGCAATGATTTTTACAAACCCTTGTGTTTTCCCCACACTTTTGGCCCTTCCCAGGGCAGTCAAGGGAAATCGGCCGACTTTAATTTCCGTTCCGCTTTCTTTGGCCCGGGTTTCTGTCAGACCGGTCCAGGCGATTTCAGGCATGGTGAACAGCACGGCCGGCACAGCGACATTATCAAAGGCGCTGGGCTTTCCGGCAATCACCTCTGCCACCACTTTGCCTTCCCTGCCGGCTTTATGCGCCAGGGCAGGGCCGGTTGTAACATCGCCGATGGCGAAAACATGGGGCAGCGACGTCCGGCACTGTTCATCCGTGGGAATCAATCCTCTGTCATTCACCTGGATATCCAGAACCTCCAGGCCCAGGTTGTCTGTGTTGGGTTTTCTCCCGGCAGCCATCAGGACCTGGGAAAAATGCTCTGAAACGGTTTTATCCTTCATTTCAAATTCCACCTGGAATCCGTTTTTTGTCTGCTCAATTCCCGTGACCCGTGTGCCGGTATAGATTGCTTTAAAATCTTTTCTGCATTTTTTAATAACAACATTGATCAGATCCCGGTCCGCCCCCTGCAGCAGGTCAGGATTAAACTCAGCCATGGAGACTTTGCTTCCCAGGCCGGCGTAGGCCTGGCCGATTTCAAGCCCGATATATCCGCCGCCGATGACCAGAAGCGAATCCGGGATTTCCGGAACCGTGAGAGCGGTTTTTGATGTCCAGATGGGAAGATCCATGCCCTGGGGCAGGATGTTGATGTGAGATCCCGTGGCAATAATGGCATATTTGAACCGGATAAAGGCATTGGCCCCGTCCACATGGAGTTTGTTCTTTTCAATAAACCGGCCGTGTCCGGTGACCAGCTCGATATCCCGGTTTTCAATCAATTTAAGGATTCCGCCGGACAAACTGTCGACCACGGTGGATATCCATTGCCGGATCTTGTCCGGGTCATAGGACAGGCCGGTATGATTCAGCCCCATATCGGCTGCGTCCACCAGGTTCTGGGCCAGACTGACCGTATTGATCAGGGTTTTGGAAGGAATACACCCTTCGGTAAGGCAGACGCCGCCCATTTTAGGGGCGGATTCCACCAGAACAACATCCAGGCCCAGATCAGCCGCATGAATAGCAGCGGTGTATCCGCCAGGCCCTCCGCCCAGCACCACCACATCTGTGTCATATGTCATTTCTCCGACAACCATGATTCCTCTCTTTTTTATATTCCGGTCATGAATTCCACAGGATTTTCCAGCATGCGCTTTAATTCATTGACAAATAAGGCTGCCTGGGCCCCGTCTGCGATCCGGTGATCAAAGCACAGGGTCACGGGCAAAATTTTTCTGATTACAACGGCATCGTCTTTTACCACCGGTTTTTTGCTCACTCGTCCCATGGCCAGGATGGCGCATTCCGGATAATTAATGGTGGGTACAGCCCCTGTTCCGCCAATGGCACCCACATTGGTGACGGTGAATGTCCCGTTGGTGAGTTCGGGCACGGTAATGCTGCCATCCTTGCCTTTTTGCGCAAGCTGCGCCACCTCACCGGCAATCTGCATCACGCTTTTTTGGTCAGTGTCCCTGACCACCGGAACAATCAGTCCTTTGGGCGTGTTGGCGGCAAACCCGATGTGATAAAATTTTTTATGGATGATCTGCATGGCAGCGGCATCCAGGCTTGCGTTGAACTGGGGGTAGTGCCTGAGCAGGGAAGCGGCCGCCTTCATGACAAAGGGCAGCAGTGTGAATTTGATATCCCCGGACGGGCGGTCATTGTACGATTTTCTCATGGCTTCCAGATCTGTGACATCAATTTCGTCCATGTGCGCCACATGGGGAACCAGGATCATGGAGGTGACGGTCTTGGCCGCCACCTTTCTTCGCAGAGAACGGACCGGTATGATGTCCACAGGTCCCATACCGGCATAATCCGGCAGGGCTTCAACTTCTAAAAAGGGAATCCCGCCAACAGCCGTGCCAATGGTCCCGGCGCTTTCAAGGCTGTCCGTTTCCTGAAAGGATCGTGGATCAGCCGCGGCAGGTTCGTGTGAAGCCTTTTCCAGGTCCTGACGGATCACCCGGCCGGCCGGGCCGGTGCCAACGACCTGGTTGATATCAATTCCCATCTCCCGGGCCAGCCGCCGGACTGCCGGTGCGGCAATGGCTTTTTTAACGGGTTTATCTATTTTCGCGGGCCGGTCTTTTTCTTCTGTTCCAGCTTCAGCCGGATCTTCGGGGTCCGCCCCGGGCCCGGAAGCAGCCGGATCAGGTTCCACAGCTGCGGGAGAGAGTTTTTCAGGCCCGGGGTCTGTTTTTTCAACCGATTCTTCGGCCTTTCCGCTGCCCTGCTCTTCAATTACAACCAGCACCGATCCCACGGTGATGATATCTCCCGGATTGCCGTTGAGCTGAACAATCGTGCCTGACCGCGGGCTTGGAATGGTAACGGTTGCCTTGTCTGTTTCCATATCGCAGAGCGGGTCATCTTCATTCACATGATCCCCGGGATTCAGGTGCCATTTCAGC
>JBNKNP010000011.1:0-8583 GCA_050293905.1 Desulfobacteraceae bacterium
AAAAGTCATATTTTCAATGGTTGAGCGGACCTTTTCCACATCTGCCTTTCCGACTTTTTCAAGAGCCTTGACAAGGATCATGAGTGCATCATAGCCATGACCGCCAAAGGTTGAAACCGGTTCATTGAATTTTGTCTCATAAGCATTTTTATAATCCACCAGCACTTTTTTCTGGGGATTGCTGTCCGGCAGACTGTCAGCCACCAGCAGACGGCCGGCAGGAAAAATAACACCTTCTACTGCTTTGCCGCCCACTTCAACATATTTGATATTGCCGAATCCGTGGCTGAGATAAAATGGAACGTCCCATCCGGCCTGGCGCATATTTTTAGCCAGGATGGTCTGGGCAGGAACAATGGACCAGTTGATCACGGCCTGGATATTTCCCATGGCTTTCCACTTGGCCACCAGGGAAGACAGATCTGTTACATTGGGTGCATAGACTTCTGAGGCCACAATTTCAATCCCGTATTCAGGGGCCAGTTGTTCGGAAAACATTTTCCCCATTTTTCCGAACCCGGTTCCCCCCACAGCCAGTGCTATTTTCGTAATGTGGTTGGCTTTCATGTTCTGCATGATCATTCTTACAGCCAGGCTGTCGTTCTGGGGTGTTTTAAATACGTGCGGCGCCACCGGATCGACAATTCCCTTGCTGGATGCGCAGGAAATCAGCAGCATGCCGGATTTTTCACACAGGCTTTTAATGGCCAGTGTGTTACCGGTTGTAGACGGCCCTAAAATCGCAAAAACACGTTCTTCTTCAATTAACTGCTTGGCATAGGAAACGGCTTTTTCCTTCTGGCCGCCGTCATCTTTAATGATCAGCTCAATGGTGTCGCCGTTTATACCGCCTGTAGCATTAATTTTTTCAACCATCATTTCAAGTGTCCGGGATTCCGGCACCCCGAGAAATGATGCACGCCCGGTCACGGACAGGATTGCGCCGACCTTGATCGTTTTAGCCGTTGCCACGCCTGACATCAAAAGCCCCAATACAGCAATCCATGCCAGTTTCATTCCAAATCTTCTCATCCCTTTCCCCCTTTTTTTTGCCGACCTACATGGAACAGACCTGTTCCCCGGTCATAATGGTAATCTGATTATCCTGAAGCACTTTAATGGCTTTTCCAATTTCATCAAACCGCATGATGATAATAGCGCCGTCAAATTTTTTATTCGCAATGGAATACATATATTCCACATTAAGGCCCTGCTCATCAATAATTTTAAGGACAGCTGCAAGGCCGCCGATACGGTCCGGCACTTCTATGGCGATCACCGTTGTTACCCCCACGGTAAACCCATTGTCCTTGAGCACGGTTTTAGCTTTGTCAATCTTGTCCACAATAAGGCGCAGGATTCCGAAATCTGCCGTATCCGCCACTGACAATGCCCGTATATTGATTTGATTATCCGCAAGGATAGATGTAATTTCCGCCAGGCGGCCGGATTTGTTCTCTAAAAAAATGGCTAATTGTTCGACTCTCATAACATCCTCCCCGTGGTTCAGATTTTTCGATTATCAATCACCCGCTGGGCTTTGCCCTGGCTTCGCTGGATGGTCTTGGGCTCCACCAGCTGGACCTTGGAGGTAACCCCCAGCATGTCTTTTATGTCAACCTGAATCTTTTTTGTCAGATTTTCAAGCACCCGGATTTCATCTGAAAACAAGCCGGCGCTGACTTCCACCTGGACGGCCATGGTATCCATGCTGCCTTCCCTGTCTACCACGATCTGGTAGTGGGGCTCAACCCCTTCAATGCCCATGAGCACATGTTCCACCTGGGATGGAAAGACATTGACGCCCCGGATGATCAGCATATCGTCGGTCCGGCCCGTTACTTTTTCCATTCTCACAAGGGTTCTGCCGCATGCACAGGTGTCATAGATCAGCCGTGAAATATCTTTTGTCCTGTAGCGGATAATGGGGAACGCCTCCTTTGTCAGAGTGGTGAATACAAGCTCTCCCTTTTCTCCGGGCGGAAGCACTTCCAGGGTCTCGGGATCGATTATCTCCGGCAGGAAGTGATCTTCAAACACATGCATGCCTTTATCGGTTTTCAGGCATTCCTGGGCCACGCCGGGACCCATGACTTCGGACAGACCGTAAATATCCACTGCCTTTAAATTCAGCTTTTTTTCCACCTCTTCGCGCATGTTTTCACTCCACGGTTCCGCGCCGAAAATCCCCACCCGCAAAGACAGGCTGGCAGGATTTACATCCACCGATTCCATGGCCTCTGCCAGGTTCAGGGCATAGGAGGGTGTGGATAATAAGACTGTGGAGCCGAAATCCTTCATAATGGTAATCTGCCGCTTTGAATTTCCGCCGGATACCGGGATGACCGTGGCTCCCAGCCGTTCCGCCCCATAATGAGCACCCAGGCCGCCGGTGAACAGGCCGTATCCGTAGGCGTTATGAACAATATCGCCCTTATGGGCACCGGCGCATGTCAACGCCCTTGCCATGATGGACGCCCACAATTCAATATCTTTCTGGGTATACCCCACTACCGTGGGTTTTCCCGTGGTGCCGGATGAGGCATGAACCCGGACCACGTCCTCCAGCGGCACGGTAAACAATCCGAACGGATAATTATCGCGCAGATCGTCTTTTACGGTAAACGGCAGTTTCTGAAGATCGCTCAGACTTTTTATATCTTCCGGCACTACACCGGCCTGCTCCATTTTATCCCGGTAGGGCTTAACGGTTTTATACATACGGGCCACCAGCCGCTGTAGTCTTTTCAATTGAATAGACTCCAGCCCCACCCGGGGCAGTGTTTCTATTTCTTCTTCCCAAAAAAGTGTCGGCATTTTTCCTCCTTGTTTAATCTATCTCCTTTTTGCATTCCATGCGTGCTGAAAAACGGCAATTACCCGGCACAGGCACAGGAGATAAAGCCAAGTCAGTTTTAGAAAGGAAGATGGTTTTTGTCAAGAAAAAGGTTTCAAAAGGCAATTGCCATTTATACGGAAGAACCCGGTTTTTTTCATTATACCTTTGATATTTATCTGTCTGTTTACTCAAAATAAAACCGCAGCCTGAAAAAAACGTATTCCATTTTTGTTTTTTCTGATATAAAAAGATCCTGCAATTCATACCAAATAAACAGGAAATAAAAAAAATGAAAATATGCTTTCCAGTAGAAACAGACAAAGGATTGGACAGCGACGTGTTCGGTCATTTCGGTTCTGCACCGCTCTTTGTGGTTTATGATACAGATGAAAACTCAGTCAACACCATCAACAACCAGGATCTGGGCCACGTGCACGGCATGTGCAACCCCATTAAAGCATTGGACGGAAAAATGGTTGATGCCGTCATAGTCGGGGGCATCGGTGCAGGTGCTGTCAACAAATTAAATGAAATGGGAATCAAAGTCTACAAGGCCCAGAAAGTTTCGGTTCAGGACAACATCTCCTTATTTCAGAACAGCACCATTCCTGAAATGACATTAAGCCAGACCTGCAGCGGGCATACTGCAAGCGGCTGCGGACACCACTGATAACACTCCGGTTAAAAAACGGATCAAATGGATGACAGCTTGTACGATTAAAGGAAAAAAAAGAGATGAAAAAAACAATCGTTTTATTGGCTGCTGTCTGCCTGCTGTTTTTTGCCGGATGTGGAAAAGACGACCGGAACAAAGCAACATCTGCCGCCCAGGAATAACAGACAAAAAAACCAATGGCGGAACAAAATTTATGTTTGCAGTTCCGTCATTGGTGCGGCCAGCAGAACACTGTCCTATATTTTTAAAACCATAAACACATATTCACCGTCATTAAAATCAATGGTCAGGTTGGCGCCCCTGCCCTCGGCATATCGAATCCAGAAAGGCCGGCTGTTTTCCGAACCGCATTCATAATTGGGATACTCTTCCCCTGTATTTTTGTTTTTCCAGGACAGGATCATGGGATTATCACATGTTTCTCTTGCCTTTTCCTTCGCCATTTGCGTAATTGTTTTAAAATCAAATTCTTTTGTATCAATATGCAGATTGATAACCTCCTGGGCATCATTTTCTGTAATGGATTTAATCTGTGCCATGGGAACCTCTCTTTCTGAAAATAATGGATAAAATCGAAGGCTGCCTTCCCTTAATCATAAGACAGAAATAAAAATTAAAAAGGGGGTGATCTTTTTGAGATTGTTTTAATGTGGGAATACTGCAGGTTTTGTAAAAACCCAATCTCTTTTTTTTACAGGCACATGGCAGGAAATGCATACTTCAGAGCCCCGGTTAAACGGTTTTTGTTCCAGTCCTGACCAGCGCCCCCATCCCCAGCCATAGGTTTCATTGTATTTTTCCGAATTTTTAAACATGAACTCGGCATGTATAAAATTTCCAGGCACCCTGGCATCGTTCCAGTTTTCCAATGGTGTATCTTTCCAGACAACCTTGCAAATAACGGCTCCATCAGGCCACGGATTTATTTTTCCATTATGCGCCGCCTCTATTGCAATATCATTACCGAGGATTATCCGTATTGTATCGTTATCCGTTCGATGTGAGACTGCTATCGTACGCCAGCTCTGCCAGCCCTGCGGGTAGACAACTCCATGAGAAGGTGCAGGCATTTGGTCAAATGCAAAAGAAATTGTGGATAAAATAATTATAACAAAGACCGTCAATGCGAAGAAATTTTTCATAATCCCCCCTTTTGAATTATTAACTGGAAGCTAACTCACCCTTACAATTCTTAATTAATAAAAATCTTGACGAGAAAAAATATTTTGATGGTTACAATGGCACGCCCGGAGGGATTCGAACCCCCGACCTATGGATTCGAAGTCCAGCGCTCTATCCAGCTGAGCTACGGGCGCACAGGTACATTGAAGTGCTGTTTTAATACCATAAAAAATTCTGATATGCAATGGTATCCTTGGTTTTTCAGCTTTCTTCCCCTATGCTGTAATGGGCCGTTTTCAATTCCATGGCAAGTACTGAAAACCACTCCTGATTCATTCCTCCAAAAATCGGTTGGACTTTGGCCGTATTGCTTGATAATGTATTAATAATTAGTGCTTTTCTTTATAACAACAGATGATTCGGCATGGCATATTCGCCGCATACCGTGCAAAATGTCGCATATGCAGCTTACTTGTTTAGTGCCTTGTCCAACGGTTTGGGTCCGCTTTAGAAAAGACAGAAAGGCCGTAAATCAATGGAAGGAAAATTTGAGATGAATCAAATCATCCGTATTCTTCAATTGGAGGACAATCCCGTCGACAGTGAACATGTCAGGAGCCGGCTTGAAGCGGCCGGGCTTGTCTGCCGGATTAACCGTGTCCGGAGCCATACTCAGTTTGAAACCGCATTGAGACATGACAAAGCGGATATCATTCTTTCGGATTTCAAGCTCTTGGAATATGACGGCATATCCGCTCTCAAACTGGCCCGGGAACTGCGTCCTGAAATTCCCTTTGTTTTTGTTTCAGGCACACCCGGTGAAGAAGCCGCCATTAAAGGGCTGACTCAGGGAGCAGCAGATTATGTACTCAAACGCAACCTTGAACGCCTTGAGACTGCAATTAAACGGGCCGTTGCAAAAGGCCGGAAGTTTTTGGAGCAAAAACGCCTTGAGCAAGATGAAGCAAAACCGAACACTATAAAACAGATAGGAACATTCTTTGATAATGTCGCCATACCGCTTTGCCTGGTTAATAAAGAAACATCAACGTTGCATTTCAACGCACGGTTCGAAGAAACCTTCGGCTACTCGCGTGAAGAGATACCAACGCTGAAAGAATGGTGGCAGCTTGCTTATCCTGATCCGGACTATCGCGAATGGGTGCTCAACAAATGTTTTGAAGAGATGGAGCGGGCCACCGGGACCGGCACCGATATCGAACCCATTGAATATGACGTGACCTGCAAAAACGGTGACGTTCGCACCATGGTCGTTTTCGGAAGTTTCATTGATCAGAATCTGCTTCTTACATTCTTTGATGTCACAAAAAGGAAGCGGGCGGAAAATGCATTGCGCGAATCTGAAGAACTTTTCAGTGCGGCCTTCCACGCTTCGCCGAGCCTGATCGCCATCACCGCTCTTGATGGTACTCTTCTGGAAGTAAACGATGGATACTCACGAATGCTGGGTTATTCAAAAGCCGAATCCATCGGTAAAACCACGACTGAATTATCCCTCTGGGGGGACCCAAAAGATCGTGATATTTTTATCAGCCGTCTGAAAGCGGATGGCCAGATAACTGATCTTGAGACAACGCTAAGACATAAAGACGGATCAATATTAACCGTGATTGACTCCGCCCGGATTATCAAGCTTAAAAATGAAACATGCGTCCTTTCCATTGTCCACGACATCTCAGAGCGTAAACATGCTGAAGAGGTACTCAGGAACAGTGAAAAAAGATATCACCTTGTTTTTGAAAATTCACCGGTACCACTCTGGGAAGAGGACTTTTCAAAAGTAAAACGTTTTTTTGACGACTTGAAACAAAAGGGGATCACTGATTTAAACAAATATTTCGCGCAGCATCCGGAAGCGGTTATGCAGTGTATCGAACGGGTTGAGATCATTGATGTGAATAATGCTGCGCTCATGCTCCATGGGGCAGCAAATAAAGAAGAACTGCTGAAAAGCCTGAACAATGTATTCACACCCGAGTCTTTGGAAACTTTTAGGCAGGGACTGGTCTGTTTGTGGAACAAAGAGATAACGATGTCCCAGGATGCCGTGGTCATGACCCTTTCAGGAGAGCTGCGGTATGTGACTGTATCTTTTGCGGTCTGCCCGGGGTTTGAGGAAACATGGTCTAAAATACTTGTTTCCACTGTTGATATCACTGAACGTAAACGTGCTGAGGAGAAAGTGCTCCATTCCGATCAGCGGCTGCGGCTGCACAAAGAAATGTCTCCGCTGGGTTTTCTGGAGTGGGACGAAAATTTTCAGGTGGTTGAATGGAATGCCGCATGCGAACGGATCTTCGGTTACGCCAGAGAAGAGGCTGTTGGGCGGCATGCCAGGGAATTGATACTTCCCAAAGAGGTCCACGGATTAGTCGATAAAATTTTCGAGCGCCTGATGAATTTGACTGGCGGCCGGCACAGCGTAAATAAAAATATAACAAAGGATGGCCGTATCATCATCTGCGAGTGGTTTAATACACCCCTGGTAAACAAGGATGGAAAAACGATTGGTGTGGCTTCCGTCTGTAACGATATCACTGAACAAAAACGGGTTGAAGAGTCTATTCGAAAGCTGTCCCAGGCTGTTGAGCAGAGCCCGGTCTCTATCATCATTACCGATACCAATGGAAAAATCGAATTTGTGAATACAAAATTCACTCAGGTCACCGGATATTCGTTTGATGAGGCAATGGGTGCAAATCCGCGCATGTTGAAATCCGGCAAAACACCCCATGAAGCATACAAGAGGCTTTGGGAGACGATCCGTTCGGGAGAGGTCTGGCAGGGAGATTTACAGAACCGTAAAAAAAACAAAGAGCTGTTTTGGGAACAGGCCACCATCGCACCGGTCAGGAATGCAGATAACATTACCACACACTATGTAGCAGTCAAAGAGGACATCACCGAACGGAAAAAAATGGAAGAACAGTTCCGCCAGACCCAGAAGATGGAGGCTGTGGGGCAATTGGCAGGAGGGGTGGCTCATGATTTCAACAACATGTTGAGTGTCATTGTCGGCCATGCAGAGATGGTCATCGAAAATCCGGAACTGCCGGTTTCTCTGCGATCAAACATTGAAGAAATCCTGACTGCCGGCCGTCGTTCGACCGACATCACCCGCCAGTTGCTGGCGTTTGCCCGGAAGCAAACCATCGTGCCCAAAGTCCTTGACCTGAACCGGTCCGTGGAAGTGACTCTTAAGCTGATCAGACGGTTGATCGGTGAGGATATTGACCTCCTCTGGCAGCCAGGATCAAATTTGCAGCCAATTAAAATGGATCCCTCCCAGGTCGACCAGATTCTGGTCAACCTGTGTGTCAATGCAAAAGATGCCATCAACGGAATGGGAAAAATCACGATCGAGACAAAAAATGCGGATTTGGATCATACATATTGTGGTGAACACAAAGGCTTTTGTCCGGGCAAGTATGTGATGCTGGCCATCAGTGATAATGGTGCCGGTATGGACAAACAAACCATGGAAAAAATTTTTGAGCCTTTTTACACCACCAAGGGAACAGGCAAAGGCACCGGACTCGGCCTGGCAACAATTTATGGAATCGTCAGGCAGAATAACGGCTTTATTAATGTATACAGCGAGGTGGGATACGGATCCACCTTTAAAATTTACCTGCCCCGGCACGCTGCTCCAAAGGAAAAAATACAGCCGAAACAACCGGCATTACCCACGGCCCGCCCGGATGAACTCATTCTGGTGGTTGAGGATGAAATTCCGGTTCTGGATATGGTGCATCAAATGCTTGAAAGATGCGGATATACGGTTCTGGCTTCATCGTCACCCGGCGAAGCTGTCCGCATTGTAGAAGAGCACTCCGATAAGATCAGTCTGCTGTTAAGTGATCTGGTCATGCCGGAAATGACAGGCCCAAGTCTTGCAAAAAAATTACAGATTCTCAAACCCGGG
>JBNKNP010000012.1:0-10255 GCA_050293905.1 Desulfobacteraceae bacterium
CAAAGGATATGATCCTGCCCGGCCAGCCGTATAAGGCCCTCACTGATCTCGGTGGGTTCAACGGATGACAGCCGGATCCGATGGACCGGTTTTTGGGCATCGATTTTTTCAACCAGTTCCAGAAGTGATGTTTTCTCTTTCAAATCCTGACCATACATTCCCGTATGAATCCCAGTGAGGATCACTTCCTTGAACCCGGACCGGTTCAGCTCGGCCAGGTGAAAAAAAACGTCCTTTTCAGGCATGCTCACAGATGATCCCCTGGCATAGGGCACAATACAATAGGTGCAAAAGGCATCACAGCCATCCTGGATTTTAAGGTAAGCCCGTGTCATGTCTCCTTTGACGGTGTGATCAAAATCCAGAAACCTGTTGTTGTACCCGTCATGAACCGGCTGCGTAAAATTTAATTCAGACGAGTCTTTGAGAATGGAGGTAATCTGACGTGCGATCTTTGCTTTGTCCCTGTGACAGACCACCTGGTCAATATGGTCGATCCGGTTAATCTGTTCCGGATCTGTCTGGGCATGGCATCCGGTGACGATGACCTTTGCTTCCGGGTTTTCCCGGATGATTTTGCGGATTGCCTGCCGGGACTGCATCCCTGCCTTTGAAGTGACGGCACATGTATTGACGATATAAACATCAGCGCCCCTGCTTTTGCAGCTTTTCTTAAACCCTTGCTTTTCAAGGCCAATGGAGATGCCGTCACTTTCATATTGATTGACCTTGCAGCCAAGCGTTTTGATACAGAAGGTCTTCATTTGATGATGCCCGCACCCAGTACCCGGTTTTCGTCATAAAACACTGCCCCCTGACCGGGCGTGACAGCGTTCTGGGGGGTATCAAACATTACAATACCTTCAGGATTAGCTGTATCCGCATGACCGGAATCTGTATGGTTGGGGACCGGGCCGTTTAAAATCAGTGTGGACCGCGCGCCTTTGTGAGCGTACCGGATTTTTGTAACAATATTCTCAATCTTTCCCTGCCGAAGGTCATTCCAGTTGATCTGTTCAACATCCAGTGTTGAAGTGCTCAAATCCTTTTTAAAGCAGACAATCAGCCGGTTGGCGGAGATATCAATTTTCTTAACATAGTAAGGCTCGCTTGCCGGGCAGTTAATGCCCCGGCGCTGGCCAATGGTAAACTGATGCAGCCCCTGGTGACGGCCCACTGTTTTTCCGGTCATATCCACAATGGGGCCGGACTCTGGTTTTTGATGCTGTTTCTCCAGGATAAAATCGGACAGATGCCTGTTTCGGATAAAACAGATATCCTGACTTTCCTTGGACTGGACAGGTTCAATGCCAACGGATTTGGCCAACGCTTTTACATCCTGTTTGAGCATGCCGGCAAGGGGAAAAATAATGTTATTGAGCTGTTGTTCTGACAATAAAGAAAGAAAATAGCTCTGGTCCTTGACCGGGTCTTTGCCTTTTTCAAGAAACGCATGGGGGATGGTTTTACCGGGAAAAGATATAGAATTGACTACAACGGCGTAATGCCCGGTGGCCAGATAATCCGCACCAAGAGATTTAGCAGCGTTGAGCAGTTCGCCGAATTTGACATCCCTGTTGCAGATCAGGCAGGGATTGGGGGTTTTTCCGCTCAAGTAGGTTTGAACCAGATACTGCACGACTTTTTGTTCAAACTGCTTTGAAAGATCAATGACATAGATGGGCAGGTCAAGCTGCTTTTTAAGTGTATCAATATCAGCAGGGGGGTGCTCATAACCGGTGACAAAATGGATTCCGAAAACATGCTTGTATTTTTGTTTTAACAGAAATCCGGACACCAGGGAATCAACCCCGCCGCTAAGGGCAACTGCAATCACCGGGTGATTCATTTTTCCGCTTTTTGAGTCTCTGAAGAAAAAAGCCCCATGGCGCGTGAAGGGCAGGTGATCACACACAATTCACACACGCTGCATTTTTTTTTATCAAATACAACTTCCATTTCAGGCCGTTTAATATAAAGTGCTTCAGTGGGACATACGGCGGTGCAGGCGCCGCAATGGGTGCAGATTTCTTCATCCTTGTAAATCTGGTGTTCGGGGAAAGAAACGGAAACACCCTTTTCTTTAAGGTATTTCACCCCTTTGTTAAACCCGGTCTTGGAGCTGGAAAGAATTTCCATGACCATATGGCCTTCTTTCCTGTTGGAAATTTTTGCGCTTAGTATATTGAACAACAGGTCATATTTCTTAGTAAGCTGGCAGACCAGGGCCTGTTGGGCCACTTCTGCGGGAAAGTTCAGTATGATTATTTTAGAATACAATGCCTTGCCTCCGGTTTTACTTTAAGCAATAATAAGCTTTGAAAAAAAATGATCCTTCAGGTATTATTGCGGACATGATCAAAATTTACATTAACATCACTACGTTATATATAATAAATGCAGCCGATACACAATGTTGTTTTAAAGGTTTGATTCATGAACCGGTTGGCATTTGAATTATCCAGCTATACGCTTAAAACCTTTTCCGGGTTTTCAAACTCCAATATTAAAATCAGTGGAGAACGCAATATTCCTGATGGATCGGTGATTTTCACCGCTAATCATTTTACCCGGATTGAAACGGTTTTTCTTCCCTATCATATTTATAATCTCACCGGAAAGGAAGTCTGGTCCCTTACTGCGGCTGAACTGTTCGATGTCCAGATCCTTAAAGGAATTATAAAAAATCTCGGCGGTGTTTCCACAGAGGATCCCAGGCGGGACCAGGTTATTTTAAAAACCCTCCTCAAACAAAATGTCCAATGGATTATTTTTCCCGAAGGCATGATGGTTAAAGACAAAAAACTGATTAAAAAAGATCAGTTTGCTTTTGTGGAAGATAACAGCCTGAAACGACCCCATACCGGGGCTGCGGTCCAGGCGCTTCGATGTGAATTTTACCGTGAACGGCTCAGACGGTTGTGGGAAATGGCCGCACCCGAATATGACCATTTATATCAATACCTTGAAATTGAAGATATTCAAAAGGTTCTTGATCAGCAATGTTATATTGTTCCGGTCAATATTACGTATTACCCGGCCAGTCCCAAAGAAAACATTATCAGCCGGATCGGGCAGCTGGTAATGAAAGAACCGTCAAGATGGGTCATGGATGAATTGATGACCGAAGGTTCCATGCTTTTTTCCAATGTGGATATCAATATCCGGTTTGGCGATCCCATAGAAATCAAACCCTATTTAAAAGATCCGTATATTGAAAGTATGCTGGCTGTTAAACGGCGGGTCAACTTTGATGAAGACGTCCATTCCAAGCAGATCTGCAAAGAAATATCCATAAAAATCATGGAACGGTATATGACCGCCGTGTATAACATGACAACTCTCAATTATGATCATGTTATGGCGTGCATCCTCAAGCATTTTCCCTATCGCCGCGAGGGGATTGATTTGTATGAATTTAAATGCAAAGTGTTTTATGCTGTCCAGTACCTGGCATATAAAGACAACATCCATGTGTCGGATATGTTTTATGAAAACCAGATTCACCTGTTAACCGACGACCGGTATAAACGAATTGCCGGCTTTTTAACCCTGGCTGAAAAGACAAAAGTCATTACCGTTGATGGTGATAAAATTATTAAGGATCAGAGCCGTTTTTTCATAAAATCGGATTTTCACACCATTCGCATTGACAACCCCATTTTTGTGATTGCAAATGAAGTCGAACCTTTCCGGGCAGCTGAAAAATTTTTAAAAAAAATAGCACAAAAGACCGGTGAAGAAATTTTATTTAAGGTGAAAAACAGACTGATCGAAAAAAGCAGCGATGATTTTGAAAAAGACTATCATGAATATTATCTTGCCGAAGAATCAAAGGACAAATGGATCGGCGAACCGCTTTTTCTTAAACATGACCATGAACTGGCCGGCGTTCTGCTGATTCACGGTTATATGGCAGCTCCCGAGGAGATGAAGCCGTTTGCCAGGTTTCTGTACAGCAGAGGGTTTTCCGTTTATATTCCCCGTTTGAAAGGACACGGCACAGCACCGGAAGATCTGGCAGTGACAACCTATGATCAATGGATTGAATCAGTTGAGGAAGCCTATGTCATTTTAAAAAATTCATGTGAGAAAATAGTTGTGGGCGGTTTTTCAACAGGGGCGGGTCTGGCCCTTGATCTGTCCACAAGGGTGGCCGGTATCAGCGCCCTGTTTGCCGTTGCACCTCCCATGCGGCTCCAGGATATGGGATCCTGGTTTATCCCGGCCATTGATACCTGGAATGTCATGATTAAAAAATTCAGACTGAATGCCATAGCAAAGGAATATGTTGATAATGATCCTGAAAACCCGGGGATCAACTATGTCAGAAATCCCATTGCCGGAGTTCATCAGCTTGAAAAGCTCATGGAGCAGCTGGAGCCGAAATTAAAAACCATAACCGTGCCCACCGTGGTGATCCAGTCAAGAAAAGATCCCGTGGTAAACCCCAAGGGAACATTAAATCTGTTTGAAAAACTGGGATGCAGGCAGAAAGAATATTATATATTTGATTATGACCGCCACGGCATTTTACTCGGAGAAAATGCAGATCGAATTTACAAGGCCATTGACAACTTCATCAGCCAGTGGGTGTAAGTGTTGACATCAACTGTTTTGTGCCAGAAGGGCGTACCGCTCAATAATATCTTTTACCGGTTCAATGCCGTTAATGGCATCCACACTTTTTCCGGCCATGAAAATATCTTTATACTGGATGCCTTTTAACGAAGAGTGTTTGAGCTGCCACACCGATTTCAGGGTATAGATCATCCGCATATATTGTTTGCCTTTGGGGTGCTGAAGCATCTTTTTAGCCAGCCAGCCGGCACGGGTCCCCATTTTTTCAATATGCGGCGTATTAATGACAGATACGGGTATGCCGGAGATTTTTTCAGTCAAGGTGATATCCTTGCTGCCGGCTTCAACAATTGCTTTTTTATAATCTCCATGGGCCAGGCATTCAGTTGTGGCAATAAACCGTGTGCCCATCTGCACCCCGGCATATCCTAAATCCAGGGTGTCAACAAAGTCTTTTTCAGAACCGATTCCCCCGGCACAGATCAGCGGCAGCCCCAGCCCGGATAATTCATTGTAAAGGGTAAACAGGTCTTTTTCCCCGGTATGGCCCCCGGCATTGTCATTAATGCAGATCAGGCCGTCAACACCGCAGTCTATGGCCTTTTTGGCAAATTTCATGTTGGTGACGTCATGATAGACCTTGCCGCCGGCTGCATGGACTTTTTTTACAGTTTCCAAGGGATTGCCAAGGGCGGTGATAAAAAAACGGATTCCTTCTTCCAGGGCAATGTCCACCCATTTCTGCATCCGTTCCTGGTACATTTTAGAAGATTTTTCAACAAGCGCATTAAAGCCCACTGGCTTGTCCGTCAGGCGCTGGATCAGCCGGATGCCTTCTCTTAAATCATGGTTGTACACAAAGGTCATGGAAATGGGTTGTATCACGCCCATGCCGCCTGCATTTGAGGCGGCTGCCACCAGTTCCGGGTTGGAGCATGGATACATGGCACCGCAGATCAAAGGGACTTCAATACCGGCATCTTTTGTAAATGCAGTCTCAAGTCGAGACATATTCACCTCGTTAAAAATTTTTAACATTCATAAAGAGGTAAAATTACACACTTTGCCAATCAATTTCAATAAAAATAAAATACAAATCAAGGATTATCGCTGCTCAATTCTGAGATCATTGAGGTGATTCTGTTACCAATAGAACGTAAACCAATGAAAGTCCTTTCCCCTAAATAGTACAACCCGGCCGGCAGCTTTTTTATCCTGTCCGGGAAACAGGATAAAAGATTGATGAGATGTCCGAAAATTATCAACAGAACCAAAATAATATGAGGCATTAATTCGGATTGGGCGGTGGATTTTATTTTAGATGATGAGTGACGGTTTTTTGTCGGCATATCATTCCCCCTTTGATATATGAGATTAGTTAATATTCCAAGGCTATTGAGCCAAAACAAAATAATTCAGTTGAAATATTTTGAGTACAAATCATTTCATTAGAAACTTTTTTTGTCAAGTCAAGAAAATGATAATAATAAATTTAATCAATACAATTGTAACGTCACTTAAAAAACCTGATCTAAATAAAAAACCGCAACAGGCCACGTTAAGTGATCTGTTGCGGTTTACAGGCTGGGGCAGGGGGGGGCTCAGATTAAAGGGGTTTCGATTCCGGCATATTTTGCAAATACAGTCTCAAGTCGAGACACTTTCCCCGGGTGTGTTTTCATTTAGGACATGAAATATCGATACTTTCTTAGACACATTCCTGAGCGAAAACTCTCCCATTGGGATACATTCAAAACGGTCTTGAATCCGTTTATATGTTTCTCCGCTGATATAGACATTGTTTTTATTTGATATTGAAGCAATCCTTGAAGCCACAATGGTCACCAGTCCAGAGGCAGTATAGGTCCAACGGTCTGCTATTGCATTTTTCATGCGGGTAGTACCCACATAGGCTTCTCCTGTACTCACCCCTATATGAAGCTCAACATCGCCCCAGGGATAGTTAAATTCAGAATTGATCTTGGTATTTTCCAGTGCAATTTCCAAAGCGGTCCGAACCGCCTCCCCGGCAAAATCTTCAATGGTATCACTCTTGAAAATGACCATGATGCCGTCACCGGTTGTTTCATTAATCTCCCCGCCATGCTGGTGAATGCAGCGGATATAATTTGAAAAGTGATTTTCAACCATGTGATTGACAATACGCTGGTTATACTTTTCAGTAAAGATAGAAAAATTGATCAGGTCAACAAACAGGACAGAGACATCCATGGGTATTTTTTCACCAGATAAAACCTCAGGATCTGATTCTGCCAAAGTGGCCACTGTCGGGGGAACGAATTTGGTCAATTGATTTTTCAATTTCACCAAAGACTCATTGATAATAATTTGTTCCTGAAGATTTTTTGAATACGTTTTAACATCATCATACAGCCTGGCATTGTCAAGTGCAATGGCCACATAATCTGAAATGGCGGACAAAAACGCATTATCAGCATCACTGAACTCGGCGTTTAATTTGTTCAATGCCTGTAGAACACCCGTGCAGTTTCCTTCAGAGTTGATGAGCGGTACGCATAAAATATTTTTTGTTTTAAAACCGGTTTTGCAGTCCACCGACACATTAAACCTTGGATCTTTATATGCATCATTGATCAAAAGCGATTCCTTATGCTGGAATACCCAACCTGCAATACCGGTTTTAGAAGAAATCCTGATTTCACAATTTTCAAGACCGGTGGCAACCAGAGACCAGAGTTCATCCGTTTTTTCGTCATACAAAAACACTGTACTTCTCTGTGTTCCCATAATCGAATTGGTCTGATCCATTACCAGGGGAAATAAGACCTCAATATCCATTTCCGCAGTGATCGTCTTACCAACCTCGCACAAGCGGTGAAACCGTCTGTTCTGCTCTCTTACGGTAAAATCTTCCTCACGTCGTCCAATTTGTCTTTTCAGGCCATTTTTCACATCTGTTTTTCCACTATCTTGTTTGGATATAAGGAAACACCTGCTGCCCAACTATAATTTTGTTGTAAAATACTTATATCAAAATAGTCAACAAAATAAAGGATCCAAATTATGCAAAACAAACTTTATATTTAATTATTTTTTTTAAATGGTCCAATTGCTCTCCAGCAGTAAAAATGATAGGACATACTATTAAGTTGCAAAAATCAAGTGCGCTTAGAAAGGAAATAGGAAAACATTTGCTCAAATTATGAAATAAAAGTTATAATTACCTGTAGTTAGCTGTTTTCCCAGCCCTGTAAAACACCCTCTTTTTTCTTACAAATTCCTTTCCAAAAGGCGTTCTTGGCGCTTCAGGCGGTATCTTCCGTACTGATGGAATAATTTTTGCATAATATAATAAAAATGTAATTTGCCAAACCTGCCGGGAGACAGGGACGGAAAGCCACGGGTCATAATGATAGCCGGGTTGCCTTAAGGTAACCCGGCTTTTTTTATTTAGATTATAAGTGCTTTTTAGGATGGTATCATGCCGGAAAATACAGGATCAGAAAATAGCGTAGGGGTTATTGTATCGCTGAACGGGCAGGCGTTTGCAAGCTCAGAGTTTGGAACGCGCGAGTTGTCCAATGGCAGCGAGGTCTTTGAAGGTGAAAAAATTACCACAAGCGAAAATTCCCAGCTTGAGATTAAATTTTTAGACAACACCTCACTTTCCCAGTCGGAAAACTCTGAAGTCAGCATTGATGAGTATGTCTATGACGCTGAAAACGGTTCAAATTCAAACTTGCTCATTAACGTTGGAAAAGGTGTTTTCAGAACTGTTACAGGTGAAATTGCCAGACAGAATCCGGATAATTTCAATTTTAAATCTCCCATGGCGCTGATCGGTATCCGCGGAACCACATTTGGCGGCGATGTTGGTGAAGGCCAAGAAAAATGGTGGGTGGAAGAAATCGGCAAAGGTCATGTTCTAGTCGCACAGGACGCAATGGGAAATATCCAGTTTATCAGTGAACCTTCTTTAATCATAGATTTCTTTAAAAACCAGCCTATTGATCCGGCCCGGCCTTTGACAGAAGAAGAGCTCAATTTCTTTCAAACCATCGCACCAATCTCTGTATTACAAGGTGAAACAGATTCTTCCGATGGCGCAGAAGGCAAAAACGATGACCCGGACGGTGAAAAAACAGACGGTGAGGTCAAAGATGGAGCCACTGATGAAAACGGTGACAATTCCGAAGATGGTGACGGCACAGATGGCGGAGGAGAAGAAACTGAGGGAGAAGGTGACAACTTAATTGCAGGTGGAAGCTCTGATCCGGACAATGATCAACCTGAAGGGTTTTCAGACCCCAACAACCAAACCAATACAGATCCGACAACATCATCCACGCTGCCTGATCCGCTGAATACACCTCCGGCTAATCCGCTGAACAATCCGCCGTCAGATCCACAGTCACAAATTCCCCAGCCCCAGCAATCCACATACCAGGCACCGGAACCAAATAACGCCCCGGACACACAAAATGATCCTCCTGCAGACGATCCGCCTGTGGATGACACAGATCCGACGCCTGTACCGATCGCTGCAGCTCCAGCGCCAAACACCGTGCCGGATGCAGTGGATGATTCTGCTGCAACCAATGAAGACACAGCAGTTATTATTAATGTATTAACCAACGATTCTGATCCTGATAGTGATACGCTCACGGTTGACAGTGTCACTCAGGGGGCAAACGGTTCTGTTACCAATAACAATAATGGAACCGTCACCTATACTCCCAATGCTGATTTCAACGGCCAGGATACCTTCACCTACACCGTGGATGACGGCAATGGCGGACAGGATACAAGCACTGTCACAGTGGATGTTTCCGCAGTCAATGACGCTCCGGAGGGAGGAGATGATTTTGCTTTTACAGAACAGGACACTGCCGTAACAATTGATGTATTAGACAATGATACAGACCCTGAAAATGACACCTTAAGTATCGACAGCTTTACTCAAGGCAGCAATGGGACAGTGGTTGACAATGGTGACGGTACAATGACTTATACCCCGGCTGCCGGTTTTTACGGGTCAGATACTTTTTTATACACACTTAGGGATGGAAACGGCGGCAGCGACACTGGCACTGTCAGCATTGTGGTAGAAGATGACACGGTCTTTAGTGTCATCGGCACCGATGATGTAGGATCTGTTACTGAAGATGATGCTCCTGACACCCTTACAACAGACGGAGAATTAACCGTCTCTGACCCGGATGCAGGCGAGTCGGTTTTCCAGGACGGCATATACGATGGACTGTATGATTCCAGTATCAACATTAATGCTGCCGGTGAATGGACTTATTCTGCTCTTAATTCAAATGACGATATCCAAGGTTTGGGGGCAGGCGACACACTCACCGACACTATTGAGGTTTTATCGGCTGACGGTTCTTCTCACAACATTGTCATCACCATCAACGGAACTGATGATGCACCTGTTATTTCAGGTGACTTTACAGGAGATGTGACCGAAGGTGATATCGGAGATCCGGACGTTACAGCCACCGGTACGCTTAGCATCTCTGACGCTGACGCGGACGACTCCCCCACTTTTGAGAATGTTGCTTCAACACCGGGGGACAACAACTTTGGTGACTTTGTACTGCAAAACGACACCTGGACATACACCCTGGATCAGAATGCTGTCCAGGATCTCGGTGCCGGAGATCAGGTTACGGATACCATC
>JBNKNP010000013.1:0-5704 GCA_050293905.1 Desulfobacteraceae bacterium
CCTGGGACATCTGCCCGCCCACAGGAATAACCAGCCGGCCGCCCACGGCAAGCTGATCAATCAACGGCGGCGGGATCTGCTGCCCGCCTGCAGTGACAATGATGGCATCAAACGGGCTCTCTGTTTTCCAGCCCTGGGTGCCGTCTGAATAACGGGTAACGATATTGTGATATTTTAAAGTATCAAATAATTTACGGGTCTGCAAAAACAGCGTATTGTTTCTTTCAATGGTGTAGACCCTATAGACAATCTGAGCCAGTATGGCAGCCTGGTATCCGGATCCTGTTCCGATTTCAAGAACTCTTTCGTGACCTTTGAGTTCAAGGGCCTGGGTCATTTCCGCAATAATAAAGGGCTGTGAAATGGTCTGACCCTGGCCGATTGGCAGGGGAAAATCCCCGTATGCACTGTCCACAAGGGCTTCGCTCACGAACCGATGCCGGGGAACCGACAGCATGGCGTTCAACACCAGGGGATCATTGACCCCCCGAGCAATGATCTGCTTTTCAACCATTTCACGGCGCCAGTGGCTGTATTTTTTTGCTTCATCTTTCATGGAATCTTTTCATAACAGCATGCCACGGTTCAGTCAAGAAAATAGCACGACGAGCTGCCTCGGTGACAATTCTAACCTTGCTTTTTATACGCAGGACAAGTATTTATACCCCATGAGCAGACCAAAAAAAATCATGATAGCCATCTTTATTTCATGGATTATTTTTCTTCTGGGAACAACCGGTTATATGCTCATAGAAAACTGGTCTTTTCTGGATGCCTCTTATATGACAGCCATTACCTTAAGCACGGTGGGGTTTCTTGAGGTACATGACTTAAGCGGATCAGGCAGAATATTTACAATGGTCCTGATTTTTTTCGGTGTGGGGTATTTTCTTTATATTGCCGGCGTTATCATCCAGTTTATTGTTGAAGGAGAAATACAATCGATTTTGGGGAGAAAAAGGTTGGACAAAAAAATCAGTAGAATGAGAAACCATTACATCCTCTGCGGATATGGCCGTATCGGCAGGGTATTGTGCCAGCTGATCAAAGAAGAAACCAGTGATATTGTTGTTATCGAACAGGATAATGATCTTATCAAGGCACTTGAAAAAGACAAAATCCATCATTTCCAGGGCGATGCTTCCGATGAAGAATTCCTGTTAAAGGCCGGAATTGAAAACGCATCATTCCTTGTGGCTGCACTGGGGACGGACTCAGCCAATGTTTTTCTTGTTTTAACCGCCCGTCAGCTCAATCCGGATATTTTTATCATGGCCAGGGCCAGCAACCCCGGGGTTCGAAAAAAACTCATGGTTGCCGGTGCCAATATGGTGGAATCCCCTTATGATACCGGGGCGGTTTCCATGGGTCTTAAACTTCTCAGGCCAAGCGTTTCAAGCTTTTTGGATGTGGCCCTGTCAAGGAAAAGAGAAGCCATACAGATTGACGAAATTTACGTCCCCCAGAGTTCACGCTATACCAACGTCGCCCTGAAAGATTCCGGTATCCGGCAGGATTTCAACCTGATTATCATTTCCATCAAAAAGGCGTCCGGCGAAATGCTGTTTAATCCGCATTTTGAAACCCTGATAGAACCCCAGGACACGGTTATTGTGATGGGAAAAACACCGAATCTGAGAAAATTTGCAAAAGCAATTAATCCCAATAATCAGAAGTAACCATCCGGCTTTCATCATCCTGTCTATATCTTATAGATCACCCGCTTGTCCGTGATAATAATATCCACTGTATATTTACGTGATTCCATCTGGATCTGGTCTACGATCTGCTCTTCATAGGCCAGTGATACTTTTCGGCAGGTTTCCGGCAGTCTGGTTATCATCTTGGTATAATAGTTATTGCCGAATCCGACCCGGCCGCCTTTATCATCAAAAGCCAGCCCCGGGATAATCGCAATATCGACTTCTTCTAAAGATATTTTTTTACACCGCTCTATATCCGGTTCAAGAATGTCGTTGGCATTTAAAACCAGATCTTTTTTATAATCACTGATTTTATACAGGTTGATGGCATTTTTTGCATCTGTAAAAACCGGCAGGGCCAGCCCTTTTTCAATCTGCAATGTCTTCTTTATAATTTCTTCTGTTTTGATTTCATTGCTCACCGGAGTATATAAGAATGCCAGCTGGGCTTCCATAAAATTTGCAAACTCAAAAAGTTTATGCTCAATTTTTTTATATTTTTGTTCCAGTTCTTCTTCACTGAGGCTGTTCAATCGATTTGCAACCAAAGTCAGATGATTATTCTCTCCGTTTTTTATTTCTTCCATTCCCAAATTCCCTTTAATTACAAAAATGTTTTTAGCAAATATTATACAGAAGTCTCCAATTGTCAACCAGCAATAATCATTGACTGTTTACACCCTGCATGGTATCAGATTAGGATAGTTGAAGAATCTTTTAAAATAAGAACTTAGCCGGAACATGAGAGGAAAATTAACACTGAAAAATGCTTGATTTAAAATATATAAAGGCGAATCTTGAACAAGTTGAAAACGGAATGGAAAGAAGACGGGCAAAAATTGATTTTTCCTCTCTTTTGAATAATGATGAAAAACGGAAAACCCTGCTGATGGAAATTGAAGCACTGCGCCGCAAAAGAAATACAGTGTCAGACGACATCGCAAAAACAAAAAAAGCCGGCGGCAATGCCGATGACATCATCAAGGAAATGAGGGTTGTTTCCGATACGATAAAAAACCTGGACAAGGACCTTGCCTTGATCCAGGAAGAGATCCGGGATTTTTTAATTGCAATCCCCAACCTGCCCCATGAAGATGTTCCCCTGGGCAAGGATGATACTGAAAACCGCCTGGAACGAACCCATGGAGAACCCAGGACATTTGATTTTCGCCCGCTGGCGCATTGGGATATCGGCGAAAAATTAGGAATTCTCGACCTGGCACGGGCAGCCAAGCTGACCGGTGCAAGATTTCCTCTCTATATCGGTAATGGCGCCAGACTTGAGCGGGCATTGATAAACTTCATGATAGACATCCACATCACTGAACACGGATATACTGAAACACTGCCCCCGTTTATCGTCAATAAAACCACCATGACCGGAACCGGGCAGTTACCCAAGTTTGAAGAAGATCTTTTTAAGCTCCAAGGATGGGATTACTATTTAATTCCCACATCTGAAGTTCCCATGACCAATATTTATGCCAATGAGATCATTGATGAGGAACAGCTGCCCTGCAAATTTACGGCCTATACACCCTGCTTCAGGTCCGAAGCCGGTTCGTACGGCCGGGACACAAAAGGATTAATCCGGCAGCACCAGTTCAACAAGGTGGAACTTGTAAAAATAACCACGCCTGAAACCTCTTTTGAGGAACTCGATTCCCTGCTGGCAAATGCGGAAAAAATATTACAATTGTTAGAACTGCCTTATCAGGTGGTCACATTATGTACCGGTGATTTAGGATTCTCCGCCACAAAAACTTATGATATTGAAGTCTGGATGCCGGGCCAGGATGACGGGAAAGGCAAATACAGGGAAATTTCGTCATGCTCCAATTGTCTGGATTTTCAGGCCCGGCGGGCCAATATCCGGTTTAGAAGAAAAGAGTCTAAAAAGCCTGAATTTGTTCATACTCTGAATGGCTCCGGGCTGGCAGTCGGAAGAACCTTTGCCGCCATATTGGAAAATTATCAGCAGCCGGACGGAACGGTAAAAATTCCCGACGTACTGATCCCTTACATGGGCGGACAAGAGGAGATCTGCAATGAATCCTGATTATCTTCCCGAGGACATAAAAGCTCACATAATCCCAAAGGCTGAAGGCAAGCTGTATTACAAATGCCTGGGCTGTTCTGCTGAATATGAAATTGATAAATTATTATATGTCTGCCCGGCGTGCAATGAGGTGCTGCTCATTCATGACCGCCATGCAGACGAGTTAAAAAAAATTCCCGGCCCCACCTGGCAGAAAATATTTGATTTTCGAAAAATGCTTAAAATCCCAGCACTCAAGGGAATATACCGGTATCATGAATTTATAGGATCCTGCATCCCCTTAGAGTCGATTGTTTATCTGGGAGAAGGCCATACACCGGTGGTGGAAGCCAATGATATCTTAAAAGAAAAAGTGGGGTTACGCTTTTTTTATAAAAATGACGGGCAGAACCCCAGTGCGTCCTTCAAGGACCGGGGAATGGCCAGTGCCATGTCCAGCATAAAATATCTGATTGACCAGAACCTTGTATCCGACGTGATTGCCATCTGCGCTTCCACAGGAGATACCTCGGCTGCGGCTGCCCTGTATGCATCTTACCTGAATCCATTAATTAAATCAGCTGTTCTTCTGCCCCATAAGAAAGTAACGTCCCAGCAGTTGTCACAGCCATTGGGAAGTGGCGCACAGGTATTTGAAATCCCCGGCGTTTTCGATGACTGCATGAAAGTGGTTGAAAATCTTTCAAGTCAGTATTCCGTTGTGCTTTTAAATTCCAAAAACGCCTGGCGGATTCTTGGGCAGGAATCTTTTTCCTATGAGATTGCCCAGGATTTTGACTGGAATATGACAGACAAGGCAGTGGTGGTTCCTATCGGAAATGCCGGTAATATTTCAGCAGTCATGAACGGGTTTATCAAATTTTACCAGGCCGGCATTATCAATGCACTGCCGAAAATTGTCGGCGTTCAGTCCGAACATGCAGACCCGGTGTACAGATATTATCTTGAACCGGATGAAGACAAGCGCAGTTTCAAACCTGTGGATACCCGGCCCAGCGTTGCCCAGGCCGCCATGATCGGGAATCCGGTTTCCATGCCCCGCGTTATCAGGATTGCACAACAATACAATACACTTGCCGGTAAAAAACAAATCTATTTTGTACAGGTGGATGAACAATCCATCATGGACTGGCAGTTAACAGCCAATGCCAATGGGCATATTACCTGCACCCAGGGTGGAGAATGTCTGGCAGGCCTTGTTCAGGCGCACAAAGAAAAGATTATCTTAGAATCTGAAACAGCCATTCTTGATGCCACAGCCCATGCCATTAAATTTTCCGAATTTCAGGACCTGTATTTTAATAATAAAATACCGGCAGACTACGGGATTGTTTCAGACCCGGAAAAAACAAATCTGCCGTCACTGATCATGCCCGGGAACCCTGAAAAAATCCCTTCACAGGAAAACCGGCTGAATCAAAAAGATTTTCAAGTATTTGTTAAAGATATTTCCGATAAAATAGCAGAAAGGCTCAATTTAAAAACATCTTCATAATTTATGAAAAAGTATCTTTTTTTTCACATATCCCTGTTCACCGGCCTGATCTTTTTCTGCCTGGCATTTTGGGTTACAGATTCAGCCAGGGCCAAAGGGGTTAAGACGTCTTATAAACGATACTCCATTTTTAAATATAAAAATGAAGATGTATTATGCGAACCGTACACCGTGACAAAAGATGACTGGCTGTACAAAATTTTCAGAAAAAAAGGAGAGATATCAGAAAAGGATTTCCCCTATTTCCTTTTGATTTTCAAAGAACTGAATCCCCAGATCTCCAACATTGATGCCATTGCGCCGGGCATACCCATCCTGATTCCTTTAAAAAAAGTTGAAAAAAAAGATTATGATCTGAGTACGCAGGATAACGTAGATGCCCCTGTAATTGAGTTTTCCAGCCTTCCGGAAGATCAGATCCTGGCCCCTTTTGTCAAAAAACATACT
>JBNKNP010000014.1:0-8574 GCA_050293905.1 Desulfobacteraceae bacterium
ATCCAAAGTGAAATCACCGGCACATAAGTGATAATCACAAGGCCGATGAGCATAATAATCATGAATGGTGCAGCACCCCTGAACACATCCCATAGAGACAATCCGGAAATACCCGAAGCGACAAAAAGGTTGAGTCCCACAGGTGGTGTGATCATTCCGATCTCCATATTCACCGTCATGATAATCCCAAAGTGAATCGGATCAATACCCAGCTTTAGTACAATGGGTAAAAATAAGGGTGCCAGAATAAGGATGGCAGAACTGGGTTCCATGAAATCGCCGACAAAATAAAGCAGAATATTAACAAACAGCAAAAAGACCCAGGGCGTTACCGCATGGGCGATAATAAAGTCAGCGATCGCACCTGGAATGCCTTCAGTCGTTAAAATAAAAGCGAAAAGCATGGCCGTGGTAATAATAAATAATACCATTGACATGGTAATGGCGGATTTTGCAAAGACTCTGGGAATATCGCTGAATTTTAAGTCTTTGTAGATGAAAAGTCCGACAAATAAGGAATAAACAACAGCTACGGCAGCAGCTTCTGTGGGCGTGAATATACCGCCATAGATCCCGCCCAGGACCAGGATCGGCATGAAAATGCCCCAGCTGGCGTCGGCAAGCGCTCTGAAACGCTCTTTCCATGGAACCGGTTCAGTGCCGCCAAACCCTTTTATTTTGGCTACGATAACAGCGGTGACAATAAACATGCTTCCCATGAAAATACCCGGGCCCACACCTGCCATAAAAAGTTTACCAACCGAATGCTCTGTTGCTACACCGTAAACAATCATGGGGATACTGGGGGGAATTAAAATCCCCAGGGAACCTGCAGACCCTAAAAGGCCTACACTGTATTTTTCACCATACCCGGATGCCAGCATGGCCGGAATCATAATGGTCCCGATGGCAACAACCGTTGACGGGCTTGAACCGGAAATCGCTGCAAAAAACATGCACGATACAATGGAGGCTACGGCAAGCCCGCCCGGCAGATGCCCGACAAAGGCATTACAGGCAACGATCAGCCGTTTGGACACCCCGCCGTAGGTCATAATACCGGATGCCAGAACAAAAAAGGGAATCGCCATTAACGGAAAATGATCCAGTCCGTTATACATCCTCTGGGCAACCGCCATCAGCGGCAGGGTGTCATGATACCAGAACGTAGCAATAACCGACAGACCCAGGCAGATGGCCAGGGGAATCCCCATAAGCAGAAGCACAAAAAATAAAATGAAGAGTGTTAATCCGACTTCCATTTATGAATCTCCTTTTTTCTTCATTGCTGCCATGAGTTTCTTTTCTTCATCGGAAAGCTCGTGCATTTTATCATGCTCAAAGGTTTTTCCCTGGATGACGTACACCAGCCGTTCAATGAATCTTAACGTAATCAGAACCCCGCATACCGGCACTGCCATGTATGCATATTCCATGGGAATTCTCAGATCTCTGGAAAGGAGATTACTTCTCTGGATGAATGATGTAAACTGGACCCCCTGATACGCAATAATCACTCCAAAAACCAGACAGCAGGCAATTGAAAGGTAGACAAACACTGTTTTGATTTTTGGCGGGAACTTGTTGACCAGCAGGTCAACACCGATGTGAACATTTTCCTTTATACCGAGACTGACACCAATGAATGCGCACCATATCAATGCCATAATCGAGATTTCGTAAGAGCCTCCCCATCCTGTATTAAACACCTGTCTCAATACAACTTCCTGGAAGGAGAGGTATGATGCAACAGATATGAGAATGACGATGAGTATCTCTTCAAGTTTATCCCAGATTTTAACAGCTTTTTGTATCATCATGATTACACCTTTGGATAAATGCTCCCGGAATGGTTTCCGGGAGCACGCTGTTTAAATTTGTTTACATTGACTTGATTGTTTTGATCCAGTCGGCAGGAATGATATTTGTAAACTGGTTGTGAACAGGTGATACAGCATCCTGAAGTTCTTTTACCTGGGCAGCGTTCAGCCTGGTGATTTTAAGGTTTCCGCCCATTTTTACATAGTCAAGGATCTGTGCGGTCTGCTGCTGATCAAGTTCAACTGCTTTTTCCCTGACTTTTTCAGTAACTTCCATTAAAATTCTGCTCAAAGAAGTCTGAATGTCTTTTGGCAGTTTATGCCAGAATTTCTGGTTCATTATCACTGCATAGCCGAGATACCCATGATTTGAGAATGTCATGTATTTCTGGACTTCATGAAATTTTTTGGTATAGATGTTGGACGCTGTGTTTTCCTGGCCGTCAACAACACCCTGTTCAAGTGCGTTATAAACCTCGGAGAACGGCAGTTTGAGACCAACGGCCCCAAGGGCTTTCATCTGAGATTCCAGGATATCCGAACTCATGATTCTGAATTTTACACCTTCGAAATCCTGGGGTTTGATCAATGGCCGGACATTATCGGAAAACTGTTTAAAGGCATTATCCCAGAAGGTCATCAGCTTAATACCCAGTCCTCTTTTTTCAAACATTTTTTTGAGTTCATCACCGATTTTGCCGTCAACGGTTTTATGGACGGCTTTGATATCCTTAAAAAGAAACGGCATGTCAAAAAGCTGGAGTGCCGGTACAGATCCGACAAATTTTGCTGAAGAGGGTGCTGCCATTTCAATGAATCCGGCTGACAGAGCTTCTACGGCCTGGTTGTCATCATAAAGCTGTGAATTTGGAAAAACCTTTACCTCGACTTTACCTTTGAGTTCTTCATTGACCCGTCGGGCAAATTCCTGTGCGCCCCATCCTTTGGGTGTGTTTTCAGATACCACATGGGAAAATCTGATTTTAAACGGTTTCTGCTTGGCAAAAACATTTGGCACGGCAATAAAAAGACATAAACTAAAAACAGCCATTACACTCAATACTTTTTTCATTTTTTTACTCTCCCCGATTTTGGATAAAAAATTTTAAAACGCTTTATCTTTAAAGATAAATCTGTCTTGTAACGGATTTTAGTATGTTGTTTCAATTGTCGTCAATTGGAAGAATTCTGATTATGCTGTAGGGAATTTTCTTACATTTCAATGAAAGGCTGATTCACAAAACAGAGTTTTGAAATTGATCAGATAAATATTTTTCGGTAATATTATGCTTCTTTTTTCTTGCTCTCTATGTCATATTGCTGTTGAATCACGTTAAACCAGAAAACGATTACCGAAAAATTTGTGAGAATCTATGCTGATAAAAATTGCCTGTGCCGTTAAGGGGAAAAAAGTATTTTCTCACATCAAAAATTATCTGTCGGAGCTGGATGTCCAGTTTGTGAGTTACGGCAATGGCAAAAGGGCCTGGCCGGAATTGGCAACAAGTTGCGCAGATATCATTATCGTCGGCCTGGAAAATATTCCAAAACCGATAGAGTCGAGTATCAGCCAGATGAATGCACTGCCGGAAAAGCCGGTTACAATTGCCATTCATGAACATGATTCCTCCGAAGATCAGGCCAGGCTGCTTTCAACAGGAATTGATGTTGTTTTGCATTCCGGGGTATCGCCGGAAAGTCTGTGTGAAGCCATTAAAAGCACGATTGAATCCAGACGGCAGCTCAACTATACCATGCAGACTGACGGCAGGGGTCGGTTTCAGCCAAGGTTGAATGATTTTATATCCAACAGCAAGGCCATGCAGGTCTTTCTTTTTGAGGCTCAGCAGTTTGTAAAGAGTAATTCCAGCATCCTCCTGCTGGGTGAAACCGGTGTCGGAAAAGAACACCTGGCAAAAGCGATCCATGCAGAAAGCAACCGGTCCGGCGGACCGTTTATTCCTCTGAATATGGCTGCCATCCCCGAACAGCTGGTGGAAAGTGAATTGTTCGGCCATGTACGGGGTGCATTTACAGGTGCTGTCCGGTCAAGACGCGGTGCGTTTGAAATGGCTCACCAAGGCACTCTCTTCCTTGATGAGATTGGTGAAATGCCCATGTCAATGCAGTCAAAACTGCTCAGAGTGCTGCAGGATCTGGAATTTAAACCCGTGGGCGGTGAAAGGTCTGTCTGGGTGGATGTCAGAATTATTGCCGCAAGCAATAAAAATCTTGAAAGGGAAATTGAAAAAGGCACCTTCCGTCAGGATCTCTATTACAGGCTCAGTGTTGTCTGTCTCACCCTGCCGCCTTTGAGGGAGCGTAAAGCAGATATCCCTGCTTTGGCAGACCGGTTTTTAAGACTTTCAATAAAAAGAACGGGAAAAACCGTTGACCGGTTTTCAAGGGAGGCGGTTAAAGCTCTTTGCCGTTACCGGTGGCCGGGAAATATCAGGGAGCTTATGAATGTTATTGAGCGGGCCGTACTGCTCTGCGGGTCCAACATGATTTCAATTCAGGATTTACCCCTGTCATTTTCACAGGACACCTGTCCCATTCCGCCAGGCATCAGAAACAGCGCGATGCTTGCAACAGACTGGGAAAATAAAAGTCTTGCTGAAATTAAGACTGAAATCATCGATCAGATTGAAAAAGCGTATTTTCAAAAGGTGCTTGCCAAAACAAAGGGAAGGGTCGGGAAAGCTGCCCGGATTGCCGGTATCCATCCAAGAGGCTTATATGGAAAAATGAAAAAATACGGCCTTGATAAAGCTGAATTCAAATCAGGATAATTTTTAATTTTACATTGAATTTTGGACGGCTTTACCATTTCTCCGGTTTAAACGTCTGAAAAATGCAAACCGCCTCATAAGCGTTTCAAACGGACCGTTCCCGTATCTTTCAAGCCACCAGGACGAGCACTTTACGTAGATAAAGAAAACAAATACGGCAATGAAAGGCGTTGGGATAACCCCTTCCTTAAGGCTTGAGCCTTTAAACATTTCACAAACCAGGATGAGGAAAATAATATGCGTGATATACAGTGTCAGGGTATTTCGTCCGCCAATAATCAGATAATTGATCCAGTTTGTCTGCCGCGCAGCAGCCAGTGAAATGCCTGCCGTTATAATTATGATCCCACTGCCTGCAGCAGAAATCGCGGAAAACGGCGTGGGTCTCTTCAAATCGATTTCCACCAGCCATCCAATGGTATGAACAAAGCTTAAATTGTTTTGGAGAAGGGCGGATGAACATGAATGTATTAGGTCTGAAAGACCGGTAAAAAATCTTGAAATTAGTTCAGACCCGATAAACAGGAGCAGTCCGGTTATTAATATTCTTTTTTTCAACCCATTGTTCTGTAAATCCAGTCTGCCTAAAAACATACCGGATATAAAAAAAGCTGCCCAGGGAAAGACCGGATAATAATCTGTAAAAAACAGGTGGATCAGTGGTGTATATAAACTACTAAAATACAGATCCTCCTGCAGATAATCATAAATTTCAAAAAACTGAATAAAGCTGACCATCCAGAATAACGCTGCTGCTGCAATCAGAACCCTGTTTGATCTTGCGGCCAGAAAAACACCGATTAAAATAAATACTCCATAGAAATGGAGGATATCAGCATCCCAGATAATTGAAAACACATACCCTGATATCAACAAAAACAAAGCCCTGTCGATCAATGTTCTTCTACTGCCTGATCGAAGTTCTGTATCCTCCATGGTTCCTGGATTTTTTGTGAAAAGTGTCAGCCCGATGCCGGATACCATGACAAGAGCCGCTGCAGCCCTCCTGTCAAGAAAATCAAAAACATTGGAAATTAATTTCGGATCAGCTCCGTGTGAAGGCAGAATCGCTTTGATATTGATAATCAACATAAGAAAAATGGCAATACCCCTGGCAATATCATAACCAATAATGCGGTTCCCGCCATTTGGCGGTTGATGTTTCATTCTCTTCTCCCAAACATGCTTGTTCGCACCCCATAAAATGAGGTTCGCCGTTCAATGGTGCAGCAAAATATTCAGACAGCAATTTAAAGCAATTTCGGGGCCGGTCTGAAAAAAAGGCCGGGTTCAGGGAAAGAATTTTAAAAATTGTTTTTAATTACAATGGGTAGGAACATTCCCTTACCTTTTTTTGAAGTGCTGCAGTTAAAGCAATGTGCTGCTCATTTTTAAGTAATAATTTGCTTAAAAATAGAATAAGAGTAAATTTTTACCGGAAATATCCATGTTTAATCATTAGATCTGAGCCGCTTTTTCAGCCTCAGTCAACAGAATGAAATTTATTGTTAACGTCTTTTCATGAAGGCATATTTTTTGCTCCCGGAATGATACATTTAAACTGAATCCTGTTGCTGACTGGTGAGAGCCTTGAGTTACAAGTATCTGTCATTTAATCCCCACAGAACCATCGGCATACCCATGGTACGGTATGTCAAGCCGGAAAACATGTATGGGTTCACAAAAGAGATTCACGTGGCTCAGAAAATCCTGTTTCCTGAATACTGGCAGGTCAACACATTGATATATGGATATAAAAAAGAGATATTTCCCAGTCCTGCCACGTATCATCTCGGCCATGACAAAATTGAAATGACCCGCGCAATCAGGGCCTGCTTTCCCGATTGTATGCCAAAAACCGAGATCTGTTCAAACATGAACAGTCATTTTGAGGATCTTGCTGATGAATTTGGCCTGCCTTTTGTCTGTAAGGAAATTAGAAACTCTTCCGGATTTGGTGTGTTTCTAATTCATACAAAGGAAGATTTTCTGATGTTCAAACGGAATAATTCAATTGTCTATGTCCAGGAATACATCAAAATCTACAAAGATCTGCGGGTAGTTTTGATTGGTGACAACATTGTTGATTCCTACTGGCGGATAAAGGAGCCCGGGTGTTTTCACTGCAATATAGCGCGCGGCGCAGACATCTCCAGAAAAGATATTCCAAAAGAAGCAATCGACGAGGTTATGCGTATCGCCTTATTTTTAAAAATCGACTATGCCGGATTCGATATCGCCTTAACTGAAAGCGGATTAAAAATTTTTGAATTTAACTTATATTTCGGAACAAAAGGTGTGCGATTAAATACTGTAGCATTGGGTAATGAGATCAACCAGTACCTGCAAAGGCAGATGAGGGTCACCCCGCTTTCGCTGGGTATAGAAACCCTGGGCGGAGTCATGACCCGCCCCTGGTGCTGGACCATGGATTGATTTTGCCTGTAAAGGCCTTTGGTATGAAGTTGAGGTCAATTGGAAGCCTGATGCCTGGAAAACGTGCCATTACATTACGGGGAAAGGCAGTTGTCACAACCCCGCATGAGGTGGCAAGGCAGGATGTCCATCGCTGTATCAACATGTTTGAAAAGCGGGGAATCCCCATCACAGGACTGGTGGAAAACATGGTCTCCCTGGCCTGTAAAGAATGCGGTCATGTTGAATCCTTTTACAGCGGGATTGGGGACAGGTGCTGTGACATTAAAACCATTGCGGTTTTTCCCATGGACCATGGGATATGGGAAAGTTCAAAAAAAGGCGTTCCATTCGTTTTTGATGCCATTGGTTCCGATCTGGAGCGGACGTTTGACCGCCTGGCGGAACGGCTGGAATACCGTATATGACAGCTCAGAATGAACAGAACACTTTTATTTAAAAAAAAATGTTTAAATTATATCATTCGGCATGATTTTAGCTTCATGGTTGATAAACGCGGGCAAATAAAATTTCACTTGCCGGCGTTTGAGAAACAGGCATCCAAACCGATTAAGACAAGTTCAGCAAGGAGGCAGTATGGTAGAAAAGGGTAATAAATCCGGAAGCAGATGATGAGTGTGTCGAGGAAGCCATTGACGCTTGTTCTGCAGAGTGCATTTTTTGGTCAGAAGATTAGCTCCCGGCTATGGGGTTGTGTTACACAGGGCAGCACCTTGTGCCGGGAAATCCCAGCGGGAATCCGGCCCCAAGGGATCACTGATACTCTGAACCGCTCTCTTCATCTGGTACATCATCCGGGATTCCCCCGTCATCCCAAGTATCCGGTGTACCCGTCTCGTCATAAAGATACGGATAATAATCCGAATCAATTCCAAAATCGCAGGCTCTGCAGCGGTTTGACTGCAAGGCCATTCGTGCCCCGCATAAGGGGCAAAATTCAAAAGTCATTTTTATTTCCTCTCTGCTATGCAGCACAGTATTCCTATGAAGGCCGTAGCAACAAAAGTGCCAGAACAAAAAGCCGGCAGGTGGAAGGAATGCTTTTGTTTTATTGACAGGTCCTTGAAGTTGCTGTTAAAAAAAACTATCGATTTCAACCAGCAACCGGTAAAATGATTGCAATTCTTTTTGGAGTTGTGCATGAACGATATCGTCGATATCGAACTGCTGACTCCCGATCCGGGCATGCCGGCATTCAACAAAGGCAATTGTTTTGTCCAGTTCATTGTCCTGTGCAACCGGTCCAACACCAGGAAAGCCGTTGATGCGGTAAAAGCAGGAGCCGCAGGATACCTGCTCTCTCCGGTTCGGGAACGGGATATCCATTTACTGCTCCCCTTTGCTAAACAGACCCTTTCCAAAGAATTTGAACTGGATTATTTGCGGGACAGGTTCTGGAAAACCGAATGGCTGGTTCTCCTGATATACCTCAAACAAACAGCAGCCTGACTCTGGCCCAGGCTCGCCGGCATGCGGTGAATGCCTGTGAGATCTCCTATCTGACCAGCCTGCTTGATCATACCAAG
>JBNKNP010000015.1:0-3755 GCA_050293905.1 Desulfobacteraceae bacterium
ACTGCCAATGCAGGTGGGCTTTGCAATGGTTTTATTTTTTGATCGTCTTTTTCTGATTTTTCAGTGATAATGATTTTTTTAACCCCTGGGATTTGCAGGTCTTTTTTCATGGTATCCGTGGTTGCAAACATGATTTTATTGTTGTCATTTTTTCCTAAAATTTCTGCTAAAAAACGAAACTGACCGGGAAAAGCCGGATGAAGAAATAAGATATTCATGGGTTATCGCTCCTGCATTGAAAAGCTGATGGTATTCATAAAAGGATCAATAATATAATCTAAAACCGTTCTCTTGCCGATGTGAATATAGGCAAGCAAAACCATGCCCGGATATAATTTATATTTTTGATCTCCTGACTGAAAAAAATTTCTTTCAGATTCAAGAAGCACATTATAAAAGGTCCGCCCGTTTTTATCGGTAAAGGTATCCGGACTGATACTGATTACTCTGGCAGGCAGTTTATCATATTTTTTCGAATCAGCCGTGGGAAGCTGTAACAGGGCTGGCTGGTTCGGCTGGACATATCCGATATCTGATATGGAAAGATGGGCTTCAATAATCAGATTTCCTTCAGACGGAACAATATCGGCAATGGTATCCCCGGGCTTGATAACGCCGCCTTTGGTGACCAGGTATAGTTTTTTAATGATCCCGTTAATGGGGGAGCGGATAATGGTGCGTTTCAAGCTGTCTTCAAATTTTTTCAGGCGCACGGAAAACTCATTGTATTCCTGCTGGGCGTCTTTGAGTTTTTCAATGGTTTCTTCTTTAAAAGAGCAGACCACTTCATTTAAGTTTGCCCGGGTTTCTTCCAAAGCGTGGGCGGCTTCTTTTAAAGCGGATTTGTCGTTCAGGATCTCTCCTTCGATCTGCTTGGTCTTTCGCATGATTTCAATGTGTTTGTATCGGGTGGTCAGATTATCTTTAAGCAGCTCTTCAGACAGTGCCAGCTGTTCTTCGAGCAGAGGCAGCCGCTGCTGTTTATTTTCCAGGTCGGAGCTGATGGTCCGGATGCGCTGGCGTTTCTGCTCCACAATTTTATTTAACTTTTCAATTTTGCTCTTGACGCTGTTTTTGTGTGCAACAAACAACTGACCGGCTTCTTTGACAAGCTTGGGATGTTTTTGGACGAGTTCCGGGGAAAAAACCAGTTCTTGTTTGTCTGTAATCAATGCTTTTAACCGGATTATGTCAACGGTCAATGCATCCAGCCGGATCTGGATTTCTTCTAAACTGGCTCCGCTGCGAAGCTGTTCAAGTTCAATCAGGGGTTGTCCCTTTTTGACCGGATCGCCTTCACGGATATTGATTTTCTGGATGATACCGCCTTCAAGATGCTGGATATGCTTTACCTTGCCGCTGGGAACAACCTGGCCGTCCGCCACACTGACAATATCCAATTCGCCCTTATGCGCCCAGAATACAAATCCGACACACATGAGAACAATTAAAATAAAAAACAGATGGGTTACATTGTCCAGATTTCTTTGGATGGGCAGCTCCATGGGGATCATCACACTCCTTGTGACTGGCCGGGAAGAATAACATCCGGTCTGGGTTTTGCATTTAAATCAAGCACCAGGGATGCACCCTTCACAATCCTTGGATCATTGGAAAAGACAATGATGGTTTTATCAGCTTTAAGCAGATCATTCATGATCTTGTATATGGTCCTTGTGCCGCTTTCATCCATGGCATCCGTGGGTTCGTCCAAAATCACGAGCCGCCCGTTTGTGACCAGGCCTCTGGCCAGGGATATGCGGCGGCGAATACCCGGCGGCAGGTTCTTGCCGTTATCCGTGATCATGGTGTCCAGGCCGCTGGGGGTCATATCCAGAAACGATTTCAGATCCGAGGCCCTCAAAATATTGTTTAGTACGCCCTCATCCAGATCCGGGTTAAGCAGGAGAATGTTCTCTTTGATGGTTCCGTTAATAAAAGAAGGTTCCTGGGGCATGTAGATAATCTGCCGGCGCCACCAGGCAGCCGCCAGTTGCTGCAGGTTGACGTTATCGGCTGAAATATTGCCCCTTTTTGGTTCCAGCAGACCCACAAGCAGCTTGGCCAGTGTGGTTTTGCCGGTGCCGTTTTTTCCAATGACCGCCATGGCCTGTCCAGGTTCAAGGGTCAGGGTCAATGACTCAAAAACAGGATTCGTCGAATGAGGGTAGGCAAATCCAACATCATGGAATTCCAGCCGGCCTTTATATTCTCTTATGGCTGAACCGGTGGACGGCTCCAGGGGCAGGTGCCTGAGAACTGCAATTTCTTTGAACGCCTGATTTGCTTTTCTGAGTTGATAATAGGACTGAACCAGTCTGGCAATGTTCTGATAGGCCCGGCCGACCAGAATATTGGCCCCGATCAATGCACCTACGGTTAACCCGCCCTGGACTACAATGACAGCACCAACGGCATACAGCATCACGCTGGATAATGATGAGCCTGAAATAGTCAGGGTCTGGGATAATTCTTTTGTGTCTGTCATTTTCTGCCGGATGCTGCTGATGACAGCCAACTGCTTAAGCCAGATGTTTTGAAGAAAAGGCACAGCATTAAACACCCGGACCGTGTCATGGGCATTAACTGTGGAATTGTTTAAATTCCTGTATTTGGTGCTTTCTATGATCAATTGTTCAGCGCTTTGGGATGATTTCCTGATGCTCAACCAACCCAAAAGCAGGCCCAGCAGAATTCCGACCATAGCCACACCGGCCAGGACCGGGCTTAACAGGCAGACGGCCCCGATAAAGAGCAGCGAAAACGGCGCATCAATAATGGTGTTTAATGTCTGGGCATCATAGCAGGCCTGGATGGTAGCCACTTTATTGAGCATTTCCTGGATTCTGGGTTTGGATAATTGTTCCAGGGGTTCCGCTTTTGACAGGCTGATGATGGAAAGAACCTCCAAAGACAGCTGATCGTTGGGTTCTTCGTTCACAGCGCTGGCCATTTTTGTTCTCAGAATTCTAAATCCCAATTGCAGAACAATGGCAATGAGCATCCCGCTGGTCAAGGTGATCAATGTACCGTGAAACCCGTAACTCACGTACCGGTTCAGGATTTGAATGACATACATGGGCATTGCCAGGGCCAGAAGGGCAATAAAAAAAGTGGCAATCAATATTTCCAGGGCCAATAACGGCTTTTTACAGAAACGGCGGAATAATTCCAACATAGGTGAAGATTTACATCCTTACTCAAACAATTCAAGACCAATCCGGCCCATGGAAAACAACAGGTTGAAAGCGGCTGTTTTTGTATCCTGACGGGCGGCAATGGCCGTGGACTTGGCATTAATATAATTAATTTCACCATTTAACACATCCAGTAAAGACCGTGTTCCCATTTTGCGTTCTTTTTTGGCCAGTTCCAAAAAATTCAAGACAATATCGGCCTGCTGCTCAAGCAATTCATTTCTTTGTTTTAATATGGATAACTGCTCCCATGAATTGGCCACCTGTTCCGTGATAATCCGCTGAACATAATCCGTATGATGGGATGCGGATTTTTTAGATGCCACAGCCACCTTTAATGCAGCCCTGTCGCTGCCGCCGTTAAATATATTATACCGCAGTTCCAGGCCTCCTTTTGCTTCGTTGCTGTATCCTTGTACCCCGGCATCATTATCTTTTCGGAGGGCTTCGGCATATAAATTAAATTGAGGATAAAATGCGGTTCTTGCAATCTTTATGTCTTTTTGCGCCAGTTGGGTGGAGTACCGGGTAATTTTGAGTTCCGGATTTTCATCCAAC
>JBNKNP010000016.1:0-2006 GCA_050293905.1 Desulfobacteraceae bacterium
CTGGTTTTGAGCACTGAAAAAAAAGATGAAAAAGCCAGAGAAATATGGATCCGGAAAAATGATGCCAAAAGCATGGAAAAACACCTGACCCAGGGATTTAAAAAACTGCAGCAGGATATTTCTATTAAATTCGGCAAGGCCTTGAACAGAATTGTAAAAGACATCGGGAAAAAAGAAGGATATTTGATGATTGTTGAGTTGAAACAGGGCGGGGTCATTTATTTCCAGGACCACATTGATATAACGGATAAGGTCATTCAGCAGTATAATAAACAAACTGCTGCCCAAAATAAGAATCAGGATAAAAAATAATTTATGACGACACTTTCAATCCAACGGATTGCCGAAATGATCGATGCAACGTTCACCGGCGATCCGGAAAAATTGATCAGCGGAGTTTCTTCTTTTGAAGACGCGGACAGCCGGCAATTGTCATTTGCAAGTGACCCGAAATTTTTAAGCAGGCTAGATCAGACAAAAGCCGGTGCTGTTATTATTCCTCAATCTGGAACACTGCCACGGAATTTGCCTGACAAGACCGTATTTTTAATCTGTGCCAGTCCCAAAATAGCCTTTTTTAAAATTGTTGCTTATTTTCATCCGGCCAAACAGATTGTTCCGGGCATTCACTCGACTGCAGTGATTGAAGCTGATGCTCACATCGGCCGGAACCCTGTCATTTCATCCAATGTGTATATCGGTGAACGGGTGCGTATTGGTGATAATGTCCATCTGATGCCTAATGTTTATATCGGGGATGATGTTGTGATTGGAGACAATGTGGAAATGAAGCCCAATGTTACCATCATGGAAAAGACCCGTATCGGCAGTCATGCCGTTATTCATTCCGGATCGGTTATCGGCTGTGACGGCTACGGGTTTGCCCAGGAATCGGACAAGCATGAAAAGCTTGTTCATTCGGGCTATGTTCATATTCATGATCACGTTGAAATCGGGGCCAATACAACAATTGACAGAGGCACTTTAGGGACAACAGTCATCGGCAATGGTGTAAAAATTGATAACCAGGTCCATATTGCCCACAATGTTAAAATCGGGGATAACACCCTTATTGTTGCCCAGGTGGGCATCGCAGGCAGTGCCACAATTGAAAATAATGTGATTATAGCTGGAAAAGCCGGGATTTCGGGGCATCTGACCATTGAAGCCTACTCGATTGTCGGACCCATGGCAGGGGTACATTCCAATGTGGGTAAAAACCAGATCGTATCCGGAATCCCCCAGATGCCGCACACCCGGTGGCGGAAAGTTGTCAGTATTATTTCCCGGCTTCCGGAAATGAGAAAAAAATTATTTTCTTTTGAAAAAAGACTAAATGAAATTGAAAAAAAGACGCAATAAATGGAGAGTGCATGATTCATCCCACAGCCATTATCGATCCATCCGCAGAAATTGATTCCAATGTCACCATTGGTCCGTATGCCATTATTAAATCCGATGTGTGCATCGGTTCAGGCACTCATATCGGTCCCTATACGACGGTTGAGGAATACGTTACCATTGGAGAAGATTGCAAAATATTTCAATATGCTGCCATTGGCGGCGCTCCCCAGGATTTAAAATTTCATGGTGAAACATCATATTTAACCATTGGAAGGGGAACCATTATCAGGGAATTTGTAACCATTAACCGGGGAACTGAAGCCGGAGGCGGGATTACACAGGTGGGCGACGAAAATTACCTCATGGCCTACACCCACATTGCCCATGACTGCAAAACCGGAAAACAGGTGATTCTGGCCAACAATTCCACCCTTGCCGGTCACATTACCATTGGCGACAATGTAACCGTTGGCGGCCTGGTGGCCATCCATCAATTTGTCCAGATCGGTGACTATGCCTATATCGGCGGGAAATCGGCAGTGGTTAAAGACATCCCCCCATTTGTCATTGCCGCCGGTGACCGGGCCTCTCTTCATGGATTGAATAATGTCGGCCTGAAACGGCATAAATTCCCCAAATCCGTTCTTCAGCAATTAAAAAAA
>JBNKNP010000017.1:0-4090 GCA_050293905.1 Desulfobacteraceae bacterium
CAACTATGGCCGGACAGGTGGCAACCCTGAAATCCAGATCAAATGTTTTATTATTTTCCTTGTATGAGGCCCTGAACACACCGTCCTGGGGAATCCGCCGTTCGGATATATCCAGGTTTGACATGACTTTAATTCTTGAAATAATCGCTTCAGGCTTGGTGGTCAGCTTCTCTTTTATCCACGGAACCTGCGGATCCTGGCAGATGCCGTCAATCCGGTATCTGAGTTTGACCCCCTGCCGGTCCTGTTCAAAATGAATATCTGATGCACCAATGGAAACACCGTAATTAATGATGTAATCCACTATTTTTTTTATTTCGGTTTCCATGCCTGAATAAATACGGGTTGCCTGGCTTTTTTCAACTGCTGTCAATTTTTTAAAATTAAACAGGTTGATATCGCCGCCGTGTTTTTCCAGCGTATCACTGTCATCTGAAACAGCCTGGAACTGGGTATCATAGAGAGAAGTGTAAAGAGACTGAAATTTTTCTTCATTAATAAACGCAGCATCCATTGTCAGATTCCGGTAAATCAGTCTGAGTTCATGAATGGCTTCCAGACCTTCAGGATAGGTAACCCCCAGGAACAATTTCTTGTTTTCAAGGGTCAGCGGCAGCAGAATATTCCGGCGGGCGTATTTTTCAGAAACGAATTTAATCAATTTATTTTTTTGAATCTGATCATATGAAAAGTCAACCAGGTCCAGATACGGGATATTATATTGATGGGAGAGCGCATTATATAATTGATGAAAGCTGATCAATCCCTTTTTTACAAGGAATATGCCCAGCCTGTCTTTTGAACGGCTTTGCTCAGCCAGTGCCTGCTGGAGCTGTTTTAAATCAAGCATGCCCTGACTGACCAGAATCTCGCCGATCTCTTTGCGTTTATTATGCTTTTTTAAGGCTGCAGATAAATCTTCAGGCCGAATGGCCCCATTATCAATAAGAATCTCACCAATGGCTCTTCCGCTGTTTTTATAACTCAGAGCGCGAACCAGGTCCAGTTCAGTCATCATCTGGAGTTTAATGGCCAGTTCTCCGATTGACAACGCTTCTTTCTGCTGCTCCAAGAGTTCATCCAATACCTCAATGGAAATAAGGCCCTTTTCCACAAGGGATTGTCCCAATTTGTCATGTTTTGATTGATTCCTGAGCGCTTCCCTTATTTTATCCGGTTCCACTGTTTCATACTCAGCAACCATTTGTCCGATTTTTTTTCTTAAATCCGGATGACCCTTTATCATGTTAAGCTGAGAGGAGTTTAAAAACTTTTTTTGAACCAGCAGGTTTTCAAAAGGCTGATCTGCCAGTTGCTTTTCTTTTTTCGAAATATCCAGGGCCAATTTGAGGTCATCCTCACTGATATACCCTTCGCGCAGCAGCAGTTCTCCGGTTTTAAGACTGTTTTCCCCATATTTTGTTTCATTGGCGATTAGATTCATGATCCAGGCATTTTCCAATTAACGGATGAAAGGCACAAAGAGCATGCACCAAGCATCCTTATTAAATAAATATTGTTTTCAGGATGGTTGTATTGTACCGGTAAACAGGTTAAACTGCAACTATCATTTATTATTGTATTCTCAATGAAATTGGGTAATAAAAGTAATAAATTAGAACATTTTTTATATAATTTTTAACTTAATTAACCCTGGTAATCAGCGTAAACCCAGGCGGGAAAGGCCTTTTGATTTCTGGCATGAGTATTGCTGTATATTTAATTAAATGGCAATAATTAAATACGCAGGCAACACATTTGCCAAGGAGGTACAAATGGAAAAAACATCAGCAAGACTCAACATTTCCCTTTCCCAGTCAACTTACGAAATTCTTAAAAAGACCAAAAAAGGGACCAACCTGACAAACAGCGATGTAATTGAAATGATCATCAGACAATATTTCAAGCCGGATCTGCCTAAAGCAAAGCATGCATAGTTCGTCAGATTTGAGTATTGGGTAAAATGAGTGAAATAGAAAAAAAATTCGTCACATCGGAATTAACCGTATCATTGACATGCCCGAAATGCGGAAAAACACGGCAGGCGGATGTCTCCCACTTAATGGCGCACCAGACAAAGGTGCAGCTCAAATGCAAATGCACATGCGGAAATGAATTTTCAGTTCAACTGGAACGAAGGCGTTCAATACGAAAAGAATTGGCACTGCCCGGAAAGATTAACTATCATGGAAAATCATATAAAATACGAATCAATAATTTATCCAGACACGGCCTGAATTTTGAACTGCTGGAAAAACTAACACTTAAACCGGGGGAAAGAATAGCAATCCAGTTTGAAGCAGACGACCCCTTGCATTCTCCAATTCAAAGGGAAGTCCGGGTTAAAAATCTAATCTCACCTGAAAATATCGGTTGTGAATTCCTGTCCTTTGACCATTACGGCAGCCTGGGAAAATATTTTCTATTTCACTTTTAACTGCAGTTAAAAAAAATTGACAAATACTGTCCTTCAGGTATAGTTAGGCTTTCTTCTGATGCGGAAGTGCGCGGCTCACTGGTGGGGCCCTCGGACTTCAAATCCGATGTGGGGCGCTGATACCGTCCCGGGTGGGTTCGATTCCCATGCACTTCCGCCATTTCTTTCTTTAGGATGAAACGTCAACAGGGTCCCCATCCAGTACTTTACGAATCAGCTGGGTAAGTTCTTTTAAAAGGATTGGCCTGATCCGTTTCAGCTCTAAAGCAAAAGTATCACCTTTCATATTCGGCATTGTCATGTCGGTAACAACCAGATCGAATGTTTCCGACTCAGATTTAAAATGCAATAGAGCTTCTAATGGATCTGTTTGAATAATCACCTGGTAACTGAAATGGAAAGTTCAACATATTCTCCCGGTAAGATTCCATCCGGGATAAACTCTGAATCATGAAAAAAACAACATTTCCAGCATGAATTTTTAGAACACCGCTTTCATTTTTCATCGCATGCAAAGCGTTGGTGCACAGATTCATATAAATTTGATGGATCGACGTCGGATTTGCTTTTATTAACTGATTGATGCATTCGCACCAAAAGCTCCCGATTTTCTTTTTCTGCGATTTCCTTATCCCGGATTTCCTGTTCAAGTTTTTTATTGATATCTTGAAGCTGTTGCGTGTGAGCGTTAATTCGTTTTTCAAGTTCCTGACTGTAATCAGAAAAAAATCAATAAGATCCGATTTCAGCAGCACACCCTTGAAAATACCATCTCTAATCTTTGATAAAAAATGCATTCTGCTTTCGAAAACCGGATGCTGCTTGCCAATAGATAAGCGGCCACTGATCTGCCGGCTTTATCCCTATATTTATATTGAACAAGGCATCTTAGGAATTGATTCGGAATGTCCCATCTCCCAAAACAGGAATTGGGAAATGGTCCTTTCCGGAATGGAGATGCCAAAAGAAAAGGCTTCCGTGTGGATATCCTTGCTGTACAGTGAAATTTGTTATAATGGGCAGTGTCCTGATTTGATCGTTCAATAAATTTTTCCCGGGTGGTCATTCCATTCACCTTTCAGGATTAGCTGGTGTTAATCCAGGGAAGGTATGACCACCCTTTTTTGGATGCTAATCTTCTGACCAGTAAATACACTCTGCAGGACAAGAGTCAATGGCTTCCTCTATACACTCATCATCGGCTTCCGGATTGATCACCCTGGCCACTCCGGCATCTTCATCAAACTCGAACACCTCCGGGCATAATTCGACACAGGTTTCACATCCATCACATTCTTGTTCGTCAATTACAATATATCTGGTCATGATCACCTCCTTAATTTTAAGAACCAGTTTGTTTGATCTTCTGAAGGACATCCCCGGTTAATTTTCTATCTTTTTTCTTTTTCCGTTTCTCTTTTAAGGTTAATTTTCCAATTTTCAGGGTTTCCCGCCTGTTTTTGTTTTTTTTCCCTTTTTCCACCATAATGCCTCCTTGTTGTTTTTATCTCAATGGGTTGAGATTTCAAATTCCGGGCGTCAGCAGATTAAATTTCCATTTCCGATATTTTTTTAATGAGCCCGGCCTGATTATCTTACTTGAGAAACTTAAGGTTAGTACATGTCATCACCTGCATCTTCTCCGGCAGACCT
>JBNKNP010000018.1:0-1537 GCA_050293905.1 Desulfobacteraceae bacterium
AGACGCGGTTTAATCTGATATTAATGGATATCCAGATGCCGCTGATGGATGGATATGAAGCCACAAAACAGATCCGGGAAATAGAAGCACGGTTGTCCGGGGATCTGGATAAGCCGCTGCGTACTCCCATTATTGCCACCACAGCCCATGCCATGAAAGGGTATCGTGAAAAATGTATTCAAGCACAGATGGATGATTACCTGACAAAGCCGCTGAAAAGAAAACAACTTATTGAAAAAGTTCAGAGCTGGATATCGCAGGGCACTGCTGAGACTGACGGTCAGGCTGGGCAGACCGGGATTTTAAAAGAAACAGATCAAAAAACACATAGCGGACCGCCGCCCATGGATATGGATCAGGCACTGGAAGAGTTCGACAATGATCAGGTGTTTTTAAATGAAATTATCCAGGAGTTTTTACAGGAAGTGAAAACACAGATCGAACAGCTTTGCCAGGCAGCAGACAATCTTGATTTTATTGTAATTGAAAGACAGAGTCACTCCATAAAAGGGGGAGCTGCCAACCTGATTGCCACAGAGTTGTCACAGGCTGCCGGGGATCTGGAATTAATGGGAAAAAATAAAGATGCCGGGGCATTAAAACAGGCCATTGCCCGGCTTAAAACAGCTTATAGACACCTGGTTGAATATACAGGTTGAGGCTTTCCGCTGTCGTTTATTCAAAAAAGGCATTGACCATTTTAACGGCATCCAGATAAAATTCAGGCAGTTTTTGTTCAATGGCGGACCCGGACATGACCGTAAAAAAATTGTTCTGCCACTCTCCCATCTCAAAACTTGAAACAATTTCAATAATTTTGTTAAACTGCCTGTCCTTTCTTTCAAGAGCGGTTTTAATTTTCCGGGACAGGTGAATGTTCTTAAGAATGTCTTCCATGGGGCAGTCAAGCATGGCATCGATGCATGAAAAAAGACCAAGGGTGAATAATTCTTCCTGGGCAAAACCGGTTTTCAAAACAGTACCGCATAACTCACACATCCTGGCTCGAATTACGGAACACCGGACCAGTTCGTTGGGTTTGTTTTCGCTTAAATCGGCAATTGTCACAATATGGATGAATTTTCTGAGCTCGGAAATGCCCAGAAATGTAATGGCGTCTTTAATGGAATTAATGGCGGCAGGCCTGTTAAAATGGGCTGAGTTAATAAATTTCAGCAGTTTGAAAGATACGGCAACGTCTTTTTTAATCAGGCTTTCAATGACGGCCAATTCCGGATCTTTTTTATTTGTTTCGTTGATCAGTTTCAGCTTGGAGATCTGGGTGGAAGAGATCTCTTTTTTAGAAAGGATTTCAGGTCTTGCAAAAAAATATCCCTGGAACAGACTGAATCCCATGGATTTTGCCAGTTCAAATTCTTCATAAGTTTCAACTTTTTCCGCCAGCAGGGTGATCTGGTGCTCTTTTTGGATCGTCGGGATAGTACCGGCAAGCGTTTCCAAAGGAGTGGCCAGAATATCAAATTTGATAATAGAACATAAGTCCAGCATGGGCTCAAATTTTTTGTGATAAATAAAA
>JBNKNP010000019.1:0-6938 GCA_050293905.1 Desulfobacteraceae bacterium
ATTTGTAATTAATTTAATGGTTGTGACTAACTTTGCCAATTGTGGAAACTTTTTCCAATTGCTTTGTTTGGATTGGTCTGATATTTCCTTTGTACATAACAGTTCTGTTTTTTTGATTCAGGTGTCGGATGATATTCACTGCAAAAACATTATGATTTGGAAAATAAACAATGCCCTACAATAAAGAAATGCTGTTTGAATTAATAGCAAAGGTCGCTCCCAATCATTACCTTCAGGCCTTGTTGATTATTGTTTTATTCCTGGCCCTGGCTAAAATTGTCGATACCATCATCACACGGGTGATCAGAAAATGGATTTTGAAAACAAGTTTTCAGCTGGATGATCAGATCCTTGAAATCCTGCACAGGCCCTTATTTTTAAGTATTATCTTCCTGGGACTCGGACTTGCCACGGAACGGCTTGAGTTCCAGGCGATGATCAATTTTATCACCCTTGGCGTATTAAAGACCATTGTTCTTTTTTACTGGTCAGGTGCTGTGATAAAAGCGCTTAAATTGGTGCTCCATTTTTTCAGCAATGACGATAGCCGGTTTAAACTGGTCCAGGACCGGACCCTGCCCCTGTTTAATAATTTGATCATTATCCTTGTTGCCGTGTTATCGATCTATCTTGTTTTCCTGGTCTGGAAAATCGATCTGACTGCATGGGTGGCTTCTGCCGGAATCATCGGTCTGGCCATATCCTTTGCAGCCAAAGATACGCTGGCCAATCTTTTTTCCGGTGTGTTTATTATGGCTGATGCCCCGTATAAGCTGGGGGATTTCATTGTTCTGGATTCGGGAGAGCGTGGGCATGTGACTTCCATTGGCATCCGCAGCACCCGGCTGCTGACCCGGGACGATGTGGAAATAACCGTTCCCAATTCCATTATGGGGAACACCAAAATCAACAATGAAGCCGGCGGCCGTCATGAAAAATTCCGTATCCGGGTCCGGGTCGGGGTGGCCTATGGGTCTGATCTGGATAAAGTTCATAAGGTTCTGATGGGCGTGGCCGGCGCCAATGCCAATGTCTGTAAATTTCCTGAACCGCGTGTCCGCTTCAGGGCATTCGGCGATTCAAGCCTGGATCATGAACTGTTGTGCTGGGTCCCCAGACCCGTGTTAAAGGGCAGGGTCCTGCATGAACTGAACACTGAAGTTTACAAGAAGTTTAACGAACACAACATTGAAATTCCTTTTCCCCAGCAGGACCTGCACATCAGATCCGTATCCGGTGAAATGACGGCCGTTAAAGACAAAAAACAAAATCATACTGGGAGCGGAAACGCGCGCTCTGGGATTCAATAACGAACCATTGGGGACCTTTTTATCTGACTTTTTATAGAAACTGTATTGTGAAAAATACGGATTATCAGAGATAATATAAATATGAAAAAAATCCTTTTGATTGTCGGTTTCAGTTTTTTATTCCAGGTCATTGCATTTCAACCGGTCCACTGCAAGCAGGTGATCGGGTGGCTGGAAGCGATTTTAATTTATCCCGGCGAGGTAAAAATGCGGGCAAAACTTGATACAGGTGCCAAAAGCTCTGCCGTTAACGTGTTGCATCTGGATAAAATTGAACGCAATGGAGAAACCTGGGTGTCTTTTGAACTGCAAAATGACAAGAACAAAAAGAAAAGAAAATCCGTTATTCTTGAAAAAAAAGTTGTGCGGACAATAAAAATAAAGAAAAAAGGCGGCGGGCTGCAGGAAAGATTTACCGTCATGCTGGAAGTCTGCCTGGGCGGCGTGAATAAGCAGATCGAAGCAAGCCTGGTGGATCGAAGTAATTTTAACTATCAGGTTCTCATCGGCCGTGACGATCTTGCAGATGATTTTATCGTTGATCCTGCCGCCACTTTCAGTCTCAAACCCTTTTGCAAAACTATTCTTAACATCAAAGACCCTTCAGGAAATCAGGAATAAAATCAAATATGAAAAAGATTCAGCTGGCTGTGCTTGCAGGGATATTGATATTTTCAGGCACGGGGATATTTTGTTATAAGTATTTTGTTTTAGAATTTCCCCTTGATACAGACAGTACAACGCATTACTGGGATATTGAAATCCGGTTGTCGTTTGATGCTGCCAAGGACGCACCAATAAAGGCAAGCCTTTTTCTGCCGGGCGAGGATGATCATTATTTTGTTAATTCAGAACATTTCCTTTCCGGAAAGTTCGGGTTGATTACTCAGAAAAAAAATGGAAACAGAAAAGCAATCTGGTCAATCAGAAAAGCATCAGGCCGGCAGCACCTTTACTATCGCGTCCAGGTCCAACAGCGCGCAGCAGCGGTAAAAAAAGAACAGACACAAAAAACAGCAGGACCTGTATCCTATCTGAAATTGTCCGGACTGAGCCTGATTGCTGCCCAGGAAATCTGGAAAGATGTTTATCATCAGTCCTCGGATTTGGATACGATTATCGGGAATTTGTTTTCGCGCCTGGAACAGGGTAAAGCCGATGAAAATGTATCTCTTTTGCTGGGGGAAAAAAAAGGAACCACATTACAGAAAATGAAAGTTGCAGCCCAGGTGCTGTCAATTGAAGGCATACCGTCCCAGCTGGTTTACGGCATCAATTTGAAAAAAGAATCAAAGGCCGCTGTCGTAAACTGGCTGGAGGTTTATTATCAAAAAAAATGGAGAGATTATAATCCGGAAGGAGCCTTAAAAGAAATTCCCGAGACATGGCTTACCTGGTGGCGGGGAAATGAGCCCCTGTACAAAGTAAGCGGTGGAACCAACACCAGGGTTCAAATTACGGTTCAAAAAAATGAAACTGAAGCGATTCAAAAATCCATACGCCAAAGCAAACTGATATCCCCCCAGTTTTACCGCTTTTCTTTATTAAATTTGCCGGTTCAGAATCAAATCGTATATCGTGTCATGCTCCTGATGCCGGTTGGGGCGTTTCTGGTTGTTCTTTTAAGAAATGTCATCGGGTTTCAGACATTCGGTACCTTCATGCCTGTATTGATCGCCCTGTCTTTCAGGGAAACACAATTGCTATGGGGTGTTGTCCTGTTTGGTCTGGTCGTGGCTGTCGGCCTGGTGATACGATTCTTTCTGGAAGGCCTGAAGCTGTTGGTTGTGCCAAGGCTGGCCGCTGTTTTGATCTGTGTTATTATCATCATTGCCTGGTTGAATATTTTAACAAACAATCTGGGGATTTCTTTAGGCTTGTCGGTTTCTCTTTTTCCCATCGTTATTCTGTCAATGGCCATAGAAAGAATGTCGATCTTGTGGGATGAGAGAGGGGCAAATGAAGCGTTTAAGCAGGGCGCAGGAACAATGCTGTCATCGATAATCATATATTTTGCAATCAAAAATCAAATGATTGAGCATGTCATGTTTTATTTCCCGGAACTGATTTTAATTATTCTGGCATTTACACTTCTGCTGGGACGATATTCCGGTTTCAGACTGTTTGAACTCTACCGGTTTAAAGAATTTGGCGGAAAAACAAAGCATGATTAATTTCATCAGGAAGATGTCGCAGCAGGGGGTGCTGGGGATAAATAACCGGAATGCCAATTACACCTTAAAGTATAATGTCAGAAGTAAATACCCGGTTGTTGACAATAAATTAAAGACAAAACAACTGGCGATCAGCAACGGTCTTAACGTTCCTGAGCTGTATACTGTTGTCAGGATTGCCCGCCAGGTAAAAGATATTCATGACATACTTTCGCCATATGATAATTTTGTTATCAAGCCGGCATGCGGCAGCGGCGGCAAAGGTATTCTGGTGATAAAAGGCCGTGTAAAAGAATTGTATAAAAAAGCCGGCGGCGATTTAATCACCCGGGATGAATGTGATTATCACCTGTCCAATATATTAAGCGGTCTCTACAGCCTTGGCGGGCAGCCGGATGAGGTCATCATTGAATACTGTGTCCATCCGGATCCGCTGTTCGAGGCTGTCAGCTACCTTGGGGTTCCGGATATCCGCATTATTGTTTTTTTCGGTGTCCCTGTCATGGCCATGATCCGGCTGCCGACAAAACTGTCTGACGGGAAGGCAAATCTTCATCAGGGCGCCATCGGAGCCGGAGTGAACATGGCAACCGGGGTCACAATGTCGGCCGTGTGGAAAAACAGTATCGTCAATGAACACCCGGATACGGGCAATCCATTGGGCGGCATTGAACTGCCCGGCTGGATGGAACTTCTGGATATTGCTGCCAGATGCAGCAAGATGACCGGGCTGGCTTATCAAGGGGTTGATATGGTGCTGGACAAGGATGCAGGCCCGATGATTTTAGAATTGAACGCCCGTCCCGGCCTGAATATTCAAATCGCAAATCAATCCGGGCTGCTGCACCGGTTACAGAAAATAGAACAAAGTGATATCAAGCTTGGCACAATCAAGGACAAAATTGCTTTTGCAATGGGGCATTTTGGCCGTTAATTTTTGTTGAAAACGGTTTGGCTTGACTATATCATTGGAAATGCTAATTTTAATTTAAGTAAAGCGGATGATAGTACAGGTGAAAATAAGGTAACAAAGGGACGAATACATGCTTGTCAAACACTGGATGACCAGAAACGTTATTGCCATTGACTCTGAGGAAACACTGGGAAAAGCAATTGATCTTATGAAGGATCATCGGATCAGAATGCTGCCGGTAATGCACGACAGCGCCATTGTGGGGGTGCTGACGGACAGGGATCTGAAAAGAGCCTCAGCACTAGAATCCCGGGATGCGGACAACGGCAGGCAGCAAATGAAGATTGATAGTATCATGACGCGAAATCCCATCTGTATTTCTTTTGACACGACTATTGATGAGACTGCAGAACTGCTTTTGGAAAAAAAAATATCCGGTGCCCCTGTAGTAGATGCAGGGGGCAATTTGATCGGCGTGATTACGCAGTCTAATATTTATAAAGCATTGATATCGCTCACCGGCGGGCACAGAAGTATGAATAGTGTGCAATTCGGGGTCGTGGTGAGAGATACCAAAAATTGCGTTAAAGAGATTGATCAGCTTCTTAGAAATTACGGGGGCCGGGTAATCAGTATCCTGACATCAGATGATAACCTGCCTCCCGGATACCGCAAAGTGTTTTTAAGGATGAGTGACATTGATCGGGTCAGGCTCGAAGCAATTACAGAAGAGTTGAAAGCCAAGGGAGAATTGATCTATATCATCGATCACAAAGATAATATCAGGATGGTCTACAAGTAGCTGTTGTGCAGATACTTTGGGAGTACCCTCAGACCCGGTTATGCTCGAACGACATCCCGGACTTCCCTGGTCATTCCGAATTTTCTCCGGTGGCTTTAAATTTTCATCCTGATGCGACGTATTAAAGTGATAATCGAAATACGGTGTCTGAAGCCGTCTGCCGTAACCTGACCAAGTACAGATCAACAAGTTATTTCTGTACTTGGTCAGTGATATTATTTCAATTTTTGGATTCTTTTTATTTCTGGCAGTCGCAGGAAATATTGCCTTTGATGATTTCCTGCCAGTCCCACAGGACATCGTGTGTCCAGCAGTCGTCAGCACCGGCTGCTTCCCGCATAACCAATGCAAGAATATAGGATAATTCCTTTACGGTTGCACCGGCCTCCAAAGCGCCTTTAAAATGTTTGAGCACGCAGGGCTTTGACCGGGCCTTGATAGACAGGGCAAAACAGATAAACTGATATGTCTTTTCATCTATTGTTCTTTTATCTGCATACAAATTATCCATTTCATCCAGCATTTCGGCAAACTCCGGAAAAAAATCAGCCAGCATCCTCATAATACGCTCCTCTGTAATTTAACAAATTATTTTTTTATAATCCGAGCCATTTCTTAATCTCATCTTTTTTGGGCACTTTGCCCGCACATTTAACGTCATTGTCAATCAAAACCGAAGGTGTTGCCATCACACCATAGGCAGCGATCTGCATCAGGTCGGTGACTTTTTCCACATCAGCTTCAATATTGTTTTCTTTTAAAACCTCCTGAACAAGTTTTTCAGTCTTGGTGCACTTTGCACAACCCGGTCCGAGCACTTTTATCTTCATTATATTCTCCCTTTTTAATAAATTTTTTTATATTAAAGAATCATGTTGAACAGATAGCCGACAAAAAGAATGCCGCAGGCCACAACTCCGGCAAAGACGGCAATGAGCCTGGGCTTGAGGACTTTCCTTAGTATCACCATTTCAGGCAGAGACAGGGCAATCACACTCATCATGAAGGCCAGGACGGACCCCAGTGCCGCACCCTTTCCCAGAAGCGCTTCAACTACCGGGATAACGCCGGCGGCATTGGAATACATGGGCACGCCGATCAAAACCGACAAGGGAACCGACCACCATGAGCCTTTCCCCATGATAGAAGCCATGACACCTTCAGGTACAAATCCATGGATTCCGGCGCCAACAGCAATTCCGAGAATGACATACATCCAGACACGCCCGATAATTTCTTTGACAGCTTCCCAGCCATAAATGAATCTGTCATTCCAGGTCAGCTTTTCTTCCTCAACAGCGGTCTGGATGCCACTGGCCCGGGTAACCCAGTCTTCAATATGGTGCTCAAGCTTTAACCGGCCGATGACCCAGCCTGCGGTGATGGCGATAAAAAGGCCTGTGCCCATATAAAGGGCAGCGATCTTCCAGCCTAAAAGTCCATACAGCAGACCCAGGGCAATTTCGTTCACCATGGGGGCGGCGATTAAAAAGGAAAAAGTCACTCCCAGCGGGACGCCGGCAGTGACAAAACCGATAAAGAGCGGGACAGCGGAACAGGAACAAAAAGGGGTGACAATCCCGAGCAGGGCGGCAAAAATATTGCCTGCAAATTCACTTTTACCGGATAAAAATGCCCGGGTCTTCTCCGGAGTAAAAAAACTTCTGACGATTCCCACACCAAAAACGACAAGGAATAAAAGCATCATGACTTTTGGGGTGTCATAAAGAAAAAATTCA
>JBNKNP010000020.1:0-1849 GCA_050293905.1 Desulfobacteraceae bacterium
TATAAGACCAGAATGGTAATGCAAAGCATTTTTCATAATTTCTTTTTGCCAGATCCCAGTTTTCCATTGTTTTTCGCCTGAAAACCACATTAAATGTGTCACTGTTATACTGGTCCAGTGTTTCATCCAGAAAGGCATATTTTTCATAATTAATATCATATCGGTGCTCATTGTCCGGATGAAAGGTGTATGGCTTGATGACGATATAATCCACGCCCATATCTTTTACAAGTCTGGTTAAACTTTCTATTTCCTCGCTGTTCTGATCCAGAAGGATCGTCTGCATGCCAAGTGTGCATGAAAGATTATTTTCCTTCCTGATTTTAACTGCCTGGGTCATATTATCAATCACCCGTTGGAAATCCGATGCTTTTGTCCTGTGGATTCTGGCATAGGACTCCGGCGTTCCGGCGTTGCAACTGATTTTTATCCATTCTGTAGCGCCCAGGATCTGTTGAGAAATATCAGGTGTCATCAATACCCCATTGGTGGTGACAGCGACATCAATCTTGTTCTTTTTGGCGTGACAAATAATCCTTGGCAGTTTTCTGTGTAAAAAAGGTTCACCTTCTCCTGCGAACATGACGCTTTTCAGACCCAGCCGGCCCAATTCGGTTAATCGGGTTTCAAGGATTTGGGTGTCCAAAAAATCATTTTTGTATCCCATAAAATCCACACTGCAGAAAACACATCGGTGATTGCAGGCTCCGGACGGACTGATCTCCATGTATATCGGGTAGATTGTTTTCTGATTCAGCCACTCTGAAACCCGTTGGGGATGAAACATCAGTTTATGACTGTCTATTCTGAATTTATCCATGTGTTCCTTACCTTTATTTATGGTTTATGCTGGTAATCAAATGGATGTTTTTTTAAATTTTCCATATTCTCTTTTATCCAGGAAATAGTCTCGTAAATGCCGTGTTCCAATTCAACCTTTGCCTCCCATCCCAATATCTTCTTTGCCTTAGCTGAGTCCAGAATATAGGCGGCATCTTTTCCTGCAAGCTCACCCACCTCAACCACATTTTCCTTAAATGAAACGTCCATCATATGCGCAATTTTTTTCACTAATTCTTTGATGGATATTAAACGGTCCGTGGAAAAATGAAAAATACTTCCGGGCTGTGCATTCTTCATCACTCTCAAGGTACCGTCCACGACGTCTGAGATATGAATAAATGACCTTTTTGACTGTCCGCCGCCGTGAAGATATAATTTTTTTCCCAACAAAAAATACAAAATTGTTCTGGGAATAATCCGATACAGCTGCTGGCCCGGACCAAAAACATTGGCTGCCCGGGTAAAAACGCAAGGGAATTTTTTTTCCTTCACAAAGGCCATCAAATTCATATCAGCGGCTGCCTTGGATACTGCGTAAGGCGTACTTGGATGGTAATTGGTATTTTCACAAACCGGCCGGTCATTTGTACCATACACTTCCGGAGTTGAAATCTGCACATACTTCTTTAAAAAGGAAAATCCATGAATCTTTTTTACCAGTGCTGCCGAGGCTACTGTATTTGTCAAAAACCACTGCTCAGGATTTTCCCAACTGGGTGCCACCATTCCCTGGGCTGCGAAATTGACAATATAATCCGGCTTTATCTTCTCGATCAGATCTGTAATCGCAGACAGATTCAGGTTTATATCATAAGCCAGGAATGAAAAATTCTCGACATGGGGCTGCTGTCCCCATTTGTAGGGTAAAAAAACATCATCTGGTTCAACTGACCGGCTGATCCCAACAACAGTCATTCCGCCGTCAAGGGCACCCTTAACAAAATGAGCCCCTGAAAAACAATTGCTTCCGATAACGATTACTTTTTCGTTCATCTGTCTTCTATAC
>JBNKNP010000021.1:0-3238 GCA_050293905.1 Desulfobacteraceae bacterium
CTGCGCACGCCCCTGTTCAAGACCCTGTTCAAGACCTTGCGCACGCCCTTCATTTCTTAATTTATCAGCCAAAGCCATGATTACATCTCCTTTATCTTCGGACAACGTTTTTGATACTATGGTTTGAAATTGTTCTGCTGTAATATCTTCCACGTTGCTGAATATATATTTTATCAAAGATTCAAAATATTGCAAACCGGTTTCTTTCTCAGACAAGTCTTTTATAAGCGAAAAAATGCCCGGCAACCTGTCCGCAAATTTTGGATCAAAAACATGTTTGAATATCAGCATGACCACCCGGGCCATGATGGTTCCTTTGATATCTTCGTCAGAATACCGGGACAGGTCGTACAGGATATACTGACAACAGCTGAAGATGCACCAGCCTGTCAGGGTAACTTTTATGCTCAAACAGAAAATAGATGCATCCCGGTGTTGCTTGGATGGCATCTATACCATTTTTATTTATTATTTCCAAAACCGCGCAATTACTGTATTCTCTTCGTGCCGGGTCGTTCTTTCCGTTTGATTGGCGTTGAACAACAAAAAGAGTTCAAGCTTTTGGCCCTGCATTTTCAACCCTTGAATTTTAGATTCCCGGAGAAGGATAAATGGAAAACAACCGGTTGTTTTTTTATATTTTTAAAGGGCTCTCCTGGCTGTCTGTGGGGATCACCCTTTACCAGGTATTCTGTTTAAGAGGATACTGACCGACGAGCATTGGTGGCAGGCTGCTTACCTGAATCATACCACTTTTAATCGGATATTATATATTGGACCGGATCGCCGGCCATTTTGAATAGAATGGAGTTTACCGGTTGGCCTTTCGCAATCCCAGCTGATCCAGGGCAATGATCCATTTGCAGATATTGGACGATCCTTCCACGATGGTGTAGGTGGGGGCATCCCGGTAATATCTGGCCACGGGATATTCTGTTGAATAGCCGTAAGCACCCAGGATTTTCATGGCATAATTTGCAGACAGGACGGCTGCCTCACCGGCAAGGTACTTTGCCATGGCCACATCCAGGCCGTTGTTCAGGTTTCCCTGATCCTTGGCCCAGGCTGCTTTGTAGGTTACCAGGCGGGCTGCTTCGATCTGGGCTGCCATCTGGGCAATCATATCCTGGTTCATCTGGAATTCACCGATTTTTTTCCCGAACTGTTTTCTTTCATTACAATATTTGACGGCTTCGTCCAGGCAGGCCTGGGCAAGTCCAACGCCGCCGGCAGCAGCGGAGAGCCGGGTCTGGTTTAACGAGGAGAACATGATCTTTGCCCCGTCACCGGGTTTGCCCAGGATGTTTTCTTTGGGCACCTTGACATTGTCCATGAAGACCTCACCGGTGGGCGAGGAATGGGAGCCGAGTTTGCTTAAAGCAGACGTTTTAATGCCTTTGAAGTTTTTGGGCTCCAGGACAAAAGCGGACAAGCCCTTTGATCCGGCAGATTTGTCTGTATAGGCATAACAGATCAGCACATCGGCCACATCAGCATTTGAAATCCAGGTTTTTGAGCCGTTCAGCAGCCAGTGACCACCCGTATCCTCTGCAATGGAAGAAATGGCCATGACATCGGAACCTGCATCCGGCTCGGTTATGGCAAATCCGCCGATATAGTCTGCTGAACATAGTTTTGGAACATATTTTTGTTTTAAATTTTCCTGGCCGTAACGATAGATGGTATAGGCACAGCCCAAGACCTGCATATTGACCTGAACCCTCAGAGATGAACAGACGCGGGCAAGTTCTTCCGTCACGATCATGGCTGCCAGAAAGCCCATGTCTTCACCGCCGTATTCTTCCGGGATCACCGTGCCGAAAAAGCCCAGTTCACCTAAAGGTTTCATCACCTCTTCAATGGGCAGATAATGCTTATCATCCCAGTCGTCCACAAAAGGGAGGATTTGTTTTTTTGCAAAATTGCGAATTTCTTTTTGCAGCATCAATAATTCTTTTGATAATTGAAAATCCATTGATCCTCCTTTGGGCGGAATCGTCAGTCGTCCATCTGCCCCATGGCCTTTGAAAAATCAGCTGCAGCGCTGACCAGGGCATCAATGCAGTTGGACAGATGCTCTTTTTGTTTAAGCCGGATTTCAGGAATCGCAATGCTCAAGCTGGCAAGGATCTGTTTTTTATAACCAAAGACCGGGGCGCTGACAGAGCCTAAGCCCGGTGTCCTTTCGCCAAGGCTGACAGCATATCCCTGCTCTTTTATTTTATAAAGTTCTTCAAAAAGTTTGCCCGTATATTTGATGGTATTCCGGGTCAGGGGTTCAATTTTTGTGGTGCGAATATAATTGTCCTGGAAATCCTCGGATGAAAACGCCAGCAGGCATTTTGCCGAAGCCCCTGTATAAAGCGGTGCTTTGTTGCCAATGGGCATGCCGGCTTTAAGCACTCTGGGGGATTCAATAAGATCGATACACAGACGGACGTTTTCTTCTATAATGCTTAAATGGACCGTTTCCAGTGTTGCGGCGGCTACCCGTTCTAAAAAAGGTCTTCCAATGCGGACAAGATCATTTGAGTGGTTCAGGTTTTCCAGAAACCGGTAAAACGCATTGCCAACATAATACTGTCGGGTTTTTCTATCCTGCCGGACAAATTCATAGGTCTTTAATATCTGGAGAATGCGTTGTACGGTGGCCGGGCTGAATCCAAGGTCGGCAGCAAGTTCCCGGATTCCCCACGAGGATTTGAATTCCTGGAATTTCAGGATGATTTCCATGGCTTTTTCAATGGCGTTGAGCTTATTTGTTTCTTTGTCCATAAGTGCTGCTGCTGCCTTTATTCATGTGGAATGTCTAAAGCCCATTACCTGAGTGCACTGCTTATTTTATCATCATAAACAAAAAAATGCCTGAATTGTCAAGAATAAAGGGCTTGGCTTGTCCCCTGTTCGTGTATGTTACGGTTTGGATGCCTGCGGCCCGGATTTCAGATAAACATGATAAAGCCCTGTCAACGCAATGAAGCAGAAAATAAAGGTCATGGGGAACCAGAAAAAGGTTTTTATAAATAGAAGGTCTTCAGCATTTTCCAGGCCGGCGCCTGCCCTGTTTACTTTTAAAATCAGGGCATAGAGAATCCCTAAAACCCCATAGGAAATATTATAGGCCAGGCCCTTAAAACTTAAGACCGTAGCCCGCTGTTCAGAGGAAGCGATCCGGTTGATATGAAAGCTGACCAGAAAGCCTGTAAAATACATGGCGCTGAAGGTCATCAGTGCCGGG
>JBNKNP010000022.1:0-4039 GCA_050293905.1 Desulfobacteraceae bacterium
GTAAACACATTTGAAGTGATGGCCCGTGCCTGTTCAAACAGTGAAAGTCCCACCAGCTTCCCCAGTTCTGAAACCGGGCTGACCAATGTGTCCCAGGTAATGTTCCCTTCAATTCCCGCCCGGGTCAGCAGTTCATTCAACCGTTCAAGTGCATGGGTATTTTCCAGAAGGTTTTTCAGCTGGTTGGAAAAAACAGCATCTTTGGCCATGACATAAAGATCAAATGCTTCTTTAGACAGGATACCGACAAAGAAAACCACCGGAATAAATATCACAAAAAAAATGAGTGCACAGGTCAGAACGGATGCATGGCTGGAGGCAAACTTTGTGTCAAGGAATTTGTATACCGGTTGAAATATACCGGTTGAAACAATGCCTAAGATGATAATGGCGAAAAACGGGGCTATTAATTTTCCTGCAAGGATAATGGCAATACAGAACAGGGCAATAAAAAAAATAAAAACCGCTTTTTGAGAAATATTTTGCTCCAAGGACTCACCCATTTATTCCAATGCCGGTAAAAAGGAATTAAACCATGTAAAGCCGCAATATGCAGATCATGCACAAATGCGGCTTTACATAAACTTGCGAAAACCATCTGGTTTTAATTTTTGATCACGCCCAGCACTGCCAGGGCAAGAAGCACCTCAAATATAACAACCTGAACAAAACTTCCAAAAAAATGATAAACAATACCGCCGCCGACAATGGCCGGTACTGCCGAGTAAATCATTATACCTAACTTTCTGGGAATATCCATAATAAAACCACCCCTTTATACCATCTATTAGCTTTAGTTATTTCTTTATTGTTTCTTTGATTTAACCATCCAGATTCTTATCATTTTAATATGTGCAAGTAAAGGAAAAAACTCTTCTTTTCCAGGGTAACCCCATGTTAAAAATTAACATTTCCGAATTGATTCATCATGATATAATGATATCTGAACTGCAAAAGAAAGCCAGGCTGCACCGACCTGCTGCCGGACCCGGCGCGGGCATTGAATGGGAGCGAATGTTGTCTCCTTTGCTCATTGAAAGCGATACCTGCGGCACCCGGTCTTCCACGATCATACGCATCTACCGGGATGAAACCCTTGAGGTCAGTGAACAGACCTATGATCATCCCGGCAGAAATGATATTTTTTCAACTGCTTATTTTTCCCTGCCGCCTTATACGATTTCTTGACATGGTTTTCTAAATTCCTTATTCTAAAAGAAAATTTCTCATCTTTAATAAAAAAACCAGGCCTGGCTAGAATCGCCATACAGGTTGAACATCAAAAAAAGAGTCCGGATATGAAACAATGCACGTCCTGTGACCAGATTGTCTCTGAAAAAATTATCACCTGCCCGGCCTGCGGCAGCCATTTAGTTGAAGGCATAAAATATTTTGACGGATACAGGATCCAGGCGATTATTCACGAAGGCCGGTCGTCCATTGTCTGCAAAGCCAGGAAAGATGATGAGCCCCATTCGGTTTCCATCCGGATATTTACTAAAAACTCCGGAGTGGACACACATATTGCCATGCGGCTTAAAAAAGAGCTGGAAGAACTTGAAAAACTGCCGCCCCAGCACTTTGTCCGGCATTATCGTGTGCTGCAAAGCAGTTCAGGATACTGGTACCGGCTCAGTGAATGGGTGGATGCCATGGATTGGGGAACCGTTTTCATGTCCGGTCTGCTCAATGACCAGCAAAAAATGATCACCCTTTTCCATAATATTGCTTCAGTGCTCGATCTTCTGCACAAACAGGATCACTTCATGCCTTACCTGATCCTGGATGATATTCTGATCCCTAAAAAAAACGCTGAACAGCTTCCTGTAAAAATCAATTATAAACTATCCCGGTTTTTAAACGCCCGGGCCACACATCATGGCCCCATGCTGCAAAAGCTTCTGGATTGCCACCCGGATATTATCAACCAAAGACCCATTGACTTTAAATCCGCGATCTGGTCCCTGGGTAAAATTTTTGTAGAATTGTTAAGTGCGGACCCCAACCTGAGAAATTTCTCTGCTAAAATTGACACTATCAAGGGGATTGATCCGGAACTTGCAGTCCTTATCAAACTGATGCTGTCCGATGATCCCGGACTTCGCCCCCAAACCATGGCCCGGGTGGTCTCAACTTTATCCAGGATTCTCAAACGGCTGCCGGCACCCGGTCATGTTCCTGAAGAGCCCGGACAGAAACCCGCACTGATCAGGGAACTGCAATGGTTTAAACGCGTGGTCATTGTGTTGATTTTCATCCTGTTCGGTCTCATTGGTTTCGGCACGGTCTCGTGGTTCAGGATGAACAACGGCCTGCATAAGAATGAAGATGCATTTAATCGGTTTACGGAATCCTATGCCCGTTCCGTCGCATTTATCATGGTGGAATACTGGCTAAGCACACCTGACGAAATAGTTTATAAAAACAAAATTGAAGGGACAGCCTTTCTGGCCGATACCAGCGGCTATATTTTAACCAACCGTCATGTGGCCTGCCCATGGCTGGATGACATCCGCCTTTTCCAGGTTTACAGTCAATCAACCCAGCTTGAAAAACCCGTTGAGTTTGATTATCAGATTTATCTATGGTTTGAAGGGGCCAAAGCGTTCAACCGCCTGCCGGCATTGCGGGATTCTGAAGAATTATCTGATATGTATTACCTGTCTGCCGCATACCGGACCCATGGTAAAGGCAATTTAAGAATTGTCGGTGTTCCCCGGTCGGCAGGAAAAACAGGTCAGTTAATCAAAAGTCCGTTTAAAAATGATTTTGCCGTATTAAAGATCGATGAGTTGCCAAAAGATTTAATTCCCCTGCCCCTTGACGTAAAAATAAATCCCCAGGATATTAAACGCCTTTCACCGATTGTTATTCTCGGCTTTCCCCTGGGAAACCGCACCCAGGCAGACCGCATTAATACCAGCACTACCCGGGGCCATGTCAGACGCACGACCATGGAAATCATCCAGGTGGATACCTCCATTTACAGTGGGAACAGTGGCGGGCCGGCCATTGACGAGCTCGGAAGGGTCATTGGAATCGCATCGGGTGTGATCACGGAACCCACCAGCAGCTATTTTAAAATCGACACCCCATTATCCGACTTTGGCCTGATCCTGCCCATAACCCGCCCGGCGGACCTGATCGCATCCATCAAGCAGGGCCGCCCCCAGTGGAGCGGTGTCCTGGATTTTTCCATTCAATCCAAACTGGAAAAGATCACACAGCTTGCCGTGGAAAACCGATTCAAGCAGGCGGCTGATTTATGCGAAACCATGCTTAAAACCAGTGATGATCCGGTCCTGGTATATGTGTGCGGGATACTCAATTTCTGTTCTCAAGATATGGGAAAAGCCCGATTATATTTTAAGAAATTATCCATGATAGAACCGGATAACACTACCACACGGCTGCTTTTGTATATCATTGACTGGCTGGAAAATGACCAGGGCACCCGTTCGTTTACAAAAGATCTTTTTACCATGGAGTGGTATATTGAAGATGAATATTTAGGCTATCTAGCCCAGACTCTGAAGCAGGAAAAAACAATGTCCCCCAGGGTCATGGAATATGAAAACCGGTCGGAAAAAAGCTGGCGCCTGTTCATTGAAGGCCTGATCCTGGAAAAAAACAACCAGGCGGCAAAAGCCTGCGACATGTTTAAACAATCCATTTTAAATGCTAACATCCATGACTGGGTCTATTTTCTTTCTTTTTCGCGGCTTGATCAGATTCAGGAAATCATTGCCAAAACCAAGAAAAATAAAACAGCCTATCAAAAAAAGATGAAAGAATTTCAAGACACGGCCAAAGCATACAGAAAGACAGCTGCCGATTCAACCCGGGCCATGGGAAACCTGATCAGTCAAATTGAATCAGACGATGTGGATCATGAAAAAAAAATCAACATCTATAATCAACTGCTCAAAATGGCCCCGGAAAACAGAAGCATTGTGGGGCGAATAGCATTTTTCCATGCCACCCATGGTGATTGGCAGCGTTCAATAGATTTCATTGAACGCTTTTTTAAGCACCCCAC
>JBNKNP010000023.1:0-18821 GCA_050293905.1 Desulfobacteraceae bacterium
CTCGACCGGATGGTTGATGAAAAACCCGGGACCATTATCCTGGACCTGACTGAATTACGATTTTTAAACAGTTCCGGGATTAATGTTTTTTTGAAATTCGTCATTAAGGTACGAAATGAAAAAGCCGGCCGTCTCACTGTCCGGGGCACGGATAAGTTTCCATGGCATACAAAAACCTTGAAAAATTTTACGCGATTGATGCCGGACCTGGTGTTGGAGATAAATTGACCATGACAAAATCCGTTTCAGCAGATAGTTTGATTGAAGAAATAACCACGCTGCGGTTGAAAAATGTTGATCTGGATCGGGAAAAAGCCATTCTGAAGCTTCTCATTGATGCGCATTTAAAAGAAAACAAAATCACAACAGATGAAGCCTCGGTGAAACTGGACCAGTCAAAAAGTGAGCTGCAATCCACAATAGATCAGCAGCGGGAAGAAGTGACCCGCCTGCGTGAAAAATTAAACCAGATCAAATCTGAAAAACAGGACCTGGAATTGACCTTGAAAATGGTTGCCGAGCATTCGGATGACATGACCGAATCCCTTTACAATGAAATTGAGGCAACCTTGCTTGAGGGGCAAAAACAATTTCAGGTTATTCTGGAGACAATACCTGTCCCCATTGTGATTAACCGCAGCCATGATTACTCCATTGTTTATGTCAATGACCCTGCCGCCACGTTGTTCGGGCTTTCCAAAGAGCAACTGCTAAAACGAAAAATTACGGATTTTATTGACCCTTTTTGTAAACAGGCTTTATCGGAAAGACTTGCTGAAACTCAGATATTGAGTGATTTCGAAATCAATGGAAGAATGATCGACAGCACACCGTTTTGGGCTGTTTTGTTTATTCAGCCTTTGTCCTATAACACAGAGCATTGTCTTTTGAATGTGCTGTACGATCAGACGGATCGGCGGCGCATCGAAAAGGAGCGGGCACGTCTGGCAATGGCCATTGAACATTGTGCCGACGGTGTGGCAATTACAGATAACCTATGGAATGTTCAGTATATTAATCCGGCGTTTGAGTCCATCACCGGGTATTCGGGAACGGAATTTAGCGGGGAAAATCTCAATCTTCTTAAAAGTGACCGGCAGACAGACTCCCCGTATGAGGAAATTGAGTCAATGCTCCGTGAAAATGATGTCTGGAGCGGGCGGATGGTCAGCAGAAAAAAAGACGGCACACACTATGAAGCAGAAATCAGTGTATCCTTTATCCGGGATGAAATCGGAGAAATTATAAATTACGTGGTTGTCCACCGGGATATTACCTATGAGGTCCAGCTGGAGAATCAGCTCCGCCAGGCACAGAAAATGGAAGCCGTCGGCACGCTGTCCGGGGGGATTGCCCATGATTTTAACAACATCCTTTCCGCTGTCTTAGGTTACAGTGAACTTGCGCTGCTTAAAGCTGGAGATAATGTCGGGCTTGTCAGGAGTATCCGGCAGATACATAAAGCCGGACAAAGAGCCACGGCTCTGGTGAGACAGATTCTGACCTTCAGCCGTAAAACCATCCAGGAAAAGACGATCTGCCGAATGTCCCTTATTGTTAAAGAAGCGCTGGAGATGCTGAGATCAACCATTCCCACCACGATTGAAATCAAACACAAGATCAATTGCAAGGGAACCATACTGGCGGACGCAACCCAAATCCATCAGATTGTGGTTAATCTTTGCACAAATGCCTATCATGCCATGCGCGAAACAGGCGGAATCCTGGAAATAGAATTGCTTGAAAAGGAAATTCTTCAGAAAAATATCCGGGACCTGATGCTGGAACCGGGAAAATATGTATTGCTCAGGGTCAAGGATACCGGCTGCGGCATGGATGATGAAATCATGGAAAAAATGTTTGAACCCTATTTCAGCACCAAGATGGCTGAAGAGGGAACCGGTCTTGGCCTTTCCGTGGTACACGGGATTGTAAAAGGTCATGGCGGGGAGATTAATGCACAAAGTGAACCGGGCAAGGGCTCTGTCTTTCAAATTTATCTGCCCTTGGTGGAAGCACCGGAAAAGGTAAAAATTGATCAGGAAGATGAGATGCCGATGGCCGAGGGCTCAGAGACCATCATGTTTGTCGATGATGAAGACAGTCTGGTGGAACTGGCCAGGGAGTCCTTCGGCGAATGCGGATATAAAATAAAAACATTTGAAAACGGCGAGCAGGCCTTGCAGGCATTCCAGCAAAAGCCTTATGAATATGATTTGATCGTAACCGACATGAATATGCCCCTTTTGAACGGAATGGATCTGGCCCGGGAAGTGATGCGGCTGCGGCCATCCATACCTGTTGTGCTCTGTACCGGATACAGCAAGCTGATTAATAAAGAAAAAGCATTCAAGATGGGGATCAGAGGATATCTGGAAAAACCCCTGACAATGGGGCGTCTGATGCGCGAAGTCCGGTCTGTACTGGACAACTGAGAGGAAAGGAAGAAACTCATGGGTACACAAGCCGGAGTTGGAATCAGCCTTCACCGGAATCCGGTACAGGCTGCTAAAGAAGCCGCTGCCAAGGCTTTAAAGGCAATTGGTGGTGAAAAACCCGATTTTGTTTTCATGTTTTCTTTAATCGGCCATAATCAAAAGATATTACTGCAATCGGTTCGTGAGGCGACCAATTACGCCCCGCTTTCCGGGTGTTCCGGTGAAGGCATTATTTCCCATGGAACGGCCAATGAAACAAATTATGGGGTGGCCCTCATGTGCATTGTTTCAGACGAGCTCAGATTTAAATCCATGCTAACCACGGATATAGAGGCAAATTCTCTGGGAGCCGGCAGGAAGCTTGCCGACATTGTGAATGGTCAATCAGGCAATGATGCCATTGCATTGTTTTTATTTCCCGATGTCATGGTTAATTTTGACAAATTGATGGCCGGCCTTGAAGACGGCCTTGGTTCGGATCGCATGCTCCCGGTGCTGGGCGGTTTGTCCGCAGATAATTTTATTTTCAAGCGCACCTACCAGTACTGTGATGATGAAGTGGTTTCAAACGGTGTCTCCGGTGCGCTGATGAGTGGGAAAGGCAGGATCGCCTGGGGGGTCAATCATGGATGTGTTCCCATCGGCAACGAACGGATTGTGACCCGAAGTGAACAGAATCATATTTATGAAATCGACGGCCAGCCGGTGCTGAGTATTTTAAAAGAATACCTGGATGAGGGGGCTATTGATAATTGGGCTAAAGCGCTTATCCATTTGAGCATCGGCTTAAAAGCACCCGCCCATATGGCTGATTATGACGATTACCTGATCCGGTTCATGCCGGCCAAGGATGATGAAAAAGGATGCATTATTCTCAGTGCTGAGATACCCGAAGGTACGAGCATCTGGATCACAAGACGGGATCAGGACCTGGTTGCCCGGGGGATTGATAAAATATCCCGCCAGATAAAGGAACAGCTCGGAAACCATCAGCCGAAACTGATTTTTCATTTTGATTGCGCAGGCCGGGGAAAAGTCCTTTTCCGGGAGCCGCAGAAGCTGTATGTGCTCGATGCCCTGCAGCGGGCACTGGGAAAAGATGTCCCCTGGCTGGGATTTTACACGTACGGAGAGATCTGTCCGGTGGGCGGACACAATTGTTATCACAATTATACAGCCGTGGTTGCAGCGGTATATTAGCAAATAAATGCCGGATCTTGCGGACGGGATCAAAAGGATGCATAAATGGGGGAACCTTATCTGTCATATGAAAAAATGGCTGCGGAACTGGAAATGCTCCGCAAAAAAAACCATGAGCTGGCAGATCAGGTTAAACGCCTGGTTGTTACGGAAAGCAGGTTTTATGAGACCCAGGAACAGAACGACTCCCAGATGCGTGTTTATCAGCAGCTATATGAATACGGCAAAAAATTTAATACCTGTTTTGACATTGATGAGATCTTCCGGCTCACCGCAGAGTTTGTCCTCTACGAACTTAATATTTCCAGGTGTCAGGTCTTTTTATTTGACCCTCAAGCAGAGTTGTTTTCCCTGCATATGCAGGAAGGAATATATGATAAAGGCCTTTTGCAGGAATTGAAAAAGGTGAAGCTGTCTTTGTCTGATCCTGCAATCACCGCATTTAAAGACCCGTCGGAGAAAATTTTGTGCACCCGGACCAGCAGTGACACCGCTTTATTAGAACTGGGCCGGCGTCTGAACCTTTCAGAGTATCAGATACATCTGCTCACAGGCAGCCGGCAGGAACCCTACGCCCTTCTGATCATGGGTAATCCCAAAGAGAATACCGAGTTTAACACCCGGTTCAGCCGGGACGGGGATATGATGATCGGCCTGGCCAATCTTGTGGCCCTGGTCTCCACAAGCATTAATAATATAAAATCCTATCAAAACCTGGAAGAGGCAAATAAGCTTAAGGATGAATTTTTAGCCAATACATCCCATGAATTGCGAACGCCTTTGCACGGTATCATCGGCATTGCAGATTCCATGACCGACGGTGCAACAGGAGAATTGACACAGGAACAGCGGCTTAATCTCTCCCTCATCGGTACGAGCGGCCGCAGGTTGTCAATTATGATTAATGATATCCTTGATCTTTCCAGGCTGAAACACCGGGATATTCAGCTTCAAAAAAAGCCCCTGGACATGCTGGCTGTCACCCAGGTCGTGTTCATGCTCCTGCAGCCCCTGGTGGAACGGAAAAAGCTGAAATTGATGAATAATATTTCACCGGATACACCGGCTGTTTTGGCAGATGAAGACCGGATACAGCAGATTCTGCAGAATCTTGTGGGAAACGCCATAAAGTTCACGGAAAAAGGAGCGATCACCGTATCAGCACACGTTTCAGGCAAGGATTTGATGGTCACGGTTTCCGATACCGGTATCGGTATCGCCCCGGATAAACTGTCAGCTGTTTTTGAATCTTTTGAGCAGGTGGACGGATCAATAGAGCGCCGGTATCCGGGTGCCGGTCTCGGGCTGACCATCACACGGCAGCTGGTTCAATTGCACGGCGGACGAATTTGGGTGGAATCAAAACCGGGAAAAGGGTCAGAGTTCTTTTTTACTGTTCCGGTTTCCAGGGAAAAAGCCGTTGAAACCAGGGCGGACGATATCATCCGAAAATATACCCAGGGAGCTATGCTGTCTCAACTTTTTGCCGGAAAAGGGGGGCTGCCTTTTTTCCCCGCTGAGACAGCCTCGGGCAATCGACAGTCAAATGGTGTGAAGCATATTTTAATTGTTGATGATGAGCCGGTGAATCTCCATGTGGTTAAAAATCAGTTGTCCGGGAAAAATTATGCGGTCTGCCTGGCAACCAGCGGAAAAGAGGCCCTGACCGCCGTGGAAGAAAATACCCATTTTGATTTGATTCTTTTAGATATCATGATGCCGGGCATGTCAGGGTATGCAGTATGCCGGCAACTGCGGAAAAAATATCCTGCCAATGAACTGCCCGTGATCATGCTGACGGCAAAAAACCGGGTGGAAGATCTGGTGGCCGGTTTTAAGGCAGGGGCCAATGATTATCTTGCCAAACCGTTTTCCAAAGAGGAATTGCTGGCCAGGGTTGATACCCAGGTACATCTTAAATCCCTGGTGGCAGAGAACACCCGTATGCAGACGGAGCTGGACATCGCCCGAAGGTTGCAGCGCATGGCATTGCCCTCTGTTGAGGAACTTTCAGATATCCACGATCTTGATATTGCCGGATTTATGGAGCCGGCTGACGAGGTGGGCGGGGATTATTATGATGTCCTGCTGCACAATGGCCGGGTTAAAATCGGTATCGGCGATGTCACAGGGCATGGCCTGCTCAGCGGTGTTCTCATGCTGATGACCCAGACCGCAGTGCGAACGCTTTTCACCTGCGGGGAAAATGATCCAGCCGGATTTCTGGATATTATTAACCGTGTTATATACGGCAATGCCCGGCGCATGCAGACCGATAAAACACTGTCGCTGTCCCTTCTGGATTATTCGGATAATACAGTTAAAATCAGCGGCCAGCATGAAAAAATGATTATTGTCCGCCGGGGCGGCCACGTTGAGGTTGTGGACACGATTGATCTTGGATTTCCCATCGGCCTTGAAGAAAAGATTTCTGATTTTGTAAATGAACAGGCCGTGTATCTGGACTCAGGAGACGGGGTGGTTTTGTACTCAGACGGCATTACCGAAGCGGAAAATCCGGAAGGGGTTCAATATGGACTGGAGCGGTTATGCCGGTGCGCCGCCGGTCAATGGCAGGGATCTGCAGAACAGGTAAAGCAGGCCGTGGTCAAGGATGTTAAAGCCTTTATTGATAGAGCAATGGTTTATGATGATCTGACACTGCTTGTACTCAAGCAGCGGTAATTCTTTTAATTTATCACCAGTATGATCTGAAGATCCATGACATTTGTTTTTGTCGGCCCGGTTTTGATCAAACCGCCGGCTTTGTCAAAAAAAGTGTATGAATCATTTTTTAAAAGGTATGCCCCGGGAGACAGGCCTGAAATTTCGGCCCTTGAAACCGTTGATCCGTCCACAAATGCACCGGCGGCGTCCGTGGGACCGTCTGATCCGTCCGTACCGGCTGACAGCATGGCTATCCCGGTGCAGCCTGCAATTTCGATTCCTGCGGCAAGGGCAAGTTCCATGTTCCGGCCTCCTGTGCCGTTGCCGTTCAGTGTGACGGTTGTCTCACCGCCGGAAAGCAGGCAGGCCGGCGTGGATACGGGCTGATTGGATTTTTGGACCTCCATGGCGATTGAAGAAAGTACTTTGGCCACCTGGCAGGCTTCGCCACTGAGCTTTGAAGTGAGAATCACCGGATTAAATCCTTTGGAAAGCGCTGTTTTTTTTGAAGCGGCCAGGGCATCGCAGATGCTTCCCACAATCTGGTTGTGGACGTTTTCAAAGATTGGATCGTCAGGCTTGACGGTTTCAGGGTTTTCTCCTTGAACACCGCCTGTCAGGTATGACAGAATATTGGGCGGGATCTTTTCCAATAACGTATAGCTTGACAGGATATCGATCGCGTCCCGGAAGGTGCTGCGATCAGGGGCGGTTATTCCGGAGGCAATGGTATCAAGATCATCACCAATTACATCAGATATGATAATGGAAACCATCCGGGCATTATTTGTCAGGCGGCAGAGCTGCCCGCCTTTTATTTTGGACAGGTGTTTTCTGACCCCATTGATTTCATGGATGGTCGCGCCGCAGGATAAAAGCAGCCGGCTGATTTCCTGTTTATCAGATAAGGTTATCCCTTCTGCAGGGGCCGGGCAAAGGGATGATCCGCCGCCTGAAATCAGGCAGATGATCAGATCTTCGGGTTTTGCAGTGCCTGCAAGTTTCATTAATTCTTTTGCAGCACGGACACCGTTTTCATCCGGGACAGGGTGGTCTGCCTCCATTATCCGGCATTTTTCCAGGGGAACGCCATGCCCGTATTTTGTAATGATCAGTCCGTCAGAAATCCGGTCCCCTATGAGAGTTTCCATGTGCTTTGCCATGTCGGCAGACGCTTTGCCCATGCCGAGCAGGATGATCCTGCCGGTTCTGTTTAAATCATAGGATTGTTCCCCAATGACCAGCTGGTTTGAAGACACCTGAATATACCGGTTCATGCAGTTTTCAGGGGTTACGGCATTGATACCCGCCTTATAAATTTTTAAGGCAATATCCTTTAAACGGGCATCCGGTTCTTTTTCCGGGTTTTGCATATCTTTCACCCTTGAAGCGTCTCATCCTTTTTTCAGGTGATTTTAATGAAATATATATGGAAAAGGCAACAGTGTTTTTTTCAATACGCTTTTTTCCATGCGCATGCAGGCCCTCCATCACAGGAGAAGAAACCATTTTAAATCAGAATGAAGCAGATGGCTGACATTTGTCAGCGAAACTCAAAAAGGCCTGTGCTTTCGGCAGTCCACTGAAAGTACAGGCCTTTGTATTATCTGGTAGCGACGCAGGGATTTGAACCCCGGACTCTGCGGATATGAGCCGCATGCTCTGACCAACTGAGCTACGTCGCCAAAAACCCGCAGAAGATATCATACATTCATCTAAAATGTCAATATTAATTTATGACTTTTCAAATGATTCAACTTTGACCACAAAATTCTGCAGTTTTTCAGGAAGGTTTGAAAAAACAACCATAAACGGGATGCTGGTCCCTGGTTTTATTTTCTCATTGGTGTTGTGGTTGCCTTCCTTTATCGTTAAAATTTTTTCTATGTCTGCGATATTACCGGTTTTAAGCATTTCTTCCGTGATGATGTTTCCACAGAATACGATTTTTGTTTTTGCTTCGACATTTCCTTTTGTCAGTAAAGAGCCTTTGACCCTGATATGTTTGTAAGTGTTCTTGGACGGATTTTCAACTTTTCCTGTAATAACAAAGAGTGTCCCTGCCGTGGTATTGGTTACGAACCGGCCGTTCACGCTTTGCTGATTGGGCACGGGTTTTTCTTCACTGACTTTGGCAGGGGGTTTTTTGAAAATTTTTTCAAGATAAGGGACTTTAATATCCGACAGATAGGGGATGTTATACCCGGTCATGAGTGAGGCAAGCCATGCACCGGCAACCAGAAAGAACAGCAGCAGCAGAATCAGAACAGGTGCGCCGATCAGCGGTTTTTTCTTTTTTTTGCGGCGAATTCCGGGCGGTTGCTGCGCTTCAGACAGGGTGGTGTCTTGTTCCTGGATATCCCCGGGTTCAACGGGTTCTTCCTCTTCATAATCCGGCTCCGGCTCAGCCTCCTGTTCAAGCACTTCATCATATTCGGCAAAATCATCTTCAGGTACAAGTTCAGGTGGTTCGTCTGCAGCCTCGGCCTGTTCTGTATCCTCTATTTCGGAAACAGGTTCGAATTCAGGCACCGGTTCTCCATCTGCCTGGTCCGCTTCATCTTCAATATCAAATTCAAGTTCAAATTCTTCTTCTGCTTCACCCTCGTCCGGTTCAGAGTCAAGGGTCAGTCCGGCATCGCTTTCATCACTTTCACTGAAATCCGTTTCCGGTTCAAGGCCATCATCTTCCAGGGGCTCAAATTCAATGCCGTCAAATACTCCCGGGTCTCCGGCTTCATCAGATTGAGCCGGGTCTTCTTCGAGTTCAAATTCAATGCCTTCATCAGCAGTGGGGTCATCTTCCATTTCCAGAGGAGTGATTTCCATTTCCAGGTCTGAAGCCATTGATTCCGGGCCGTCATCTTCGATCTCAAGTTCGGAATCATCCAGTTCGAGACCGTGAACTTCGTCATCTGATTCTTCCATTCTCAGTTCCTGGATTTCATCATCTGATTCATCCAGTTCAAAGCCGTGAACTCCATTATCTTCCTGGGATTGAAAATCATCTGACTCAAAGGAAAAATCATCCTCCATTCCAAATTCAATACCCTCGTCTGCCGGGGCGGAATCCACTGGTTCCGGGCTGTCGTCTTCGATTTCCAGGCCGGAATCCTCCATCTCAAGAGTTGAATCGTCTATCTCCAGGCCGCTGTCTTCCAGTTCAAGACCATCGCTTTCAAAGTCATCACTTTCAAGGGTGAGTTCATCTTCGTGAATGGAAAAATCATCCATTTCATTGTCTGTTTCAAACAGTTCATCCGATGCGGTGTCTTCAGGTTCTTCGCCGGGAAAAGAAACAGGAGCCTGGAGAGACGGCTGCTCAGGCTGGGCCGGGTATGCCGTGAAAGTATGTTTGCAAAGACTGCAGCGAAGTTTTGAACCATCTGGTTTGATGAGGGCATCATCAAGGTTGAAACTGGTTGAACACTTTTCACAGGTAATAATCATTGGAATCCCCTTATCCTTATAGTTTAAGGCCTTTAAAGAATCAAATCCCTAAAGTATCAGATCAAAAATAGCCGGCAGGTTTCTGTATTTTTCATTATAGTCCAGTCCATACCCGACAATAAATCCCTTATCAAGCGAAAAACACGAATAGTCAATATCAATTTTTACCTCACGTTCCGCCTGTTTGTCAATTAAAGTGCAAATTTTTACAGACCGGGCATTTAATAATCGGGTAAATTCAATGATTTTATTTAACGTCCTTCCGGTATCCACGATATCTTCCACCAGCAGAATATCCCGGCCTTCCAATTCTATGTCCGGCTGCTTGGTAAACACAACCCGGCCGGTTGAGCTGGTCCCTTCATAGGATGAGGCACCGATCAGATCAATGGCATGGTCAATGGAAATCTGCCGGGTAAGATCGGATAAAAAAATAAAAGCGCCTTTGAGTATGCCGACCAGGACCAGGTCTTTGTCCTGATAATCATTTGAAATTTTTCTGCCGACTTCTCTGATCCGGGTTTCAATCTCTTCTTTGGAGATCACAGGGATAAATTCAGGCATAATCCGGATTATAATCCTGTTTCTTTAAGTTTTTGAATGAGTTTTTTCTGCTCAGCCGTCAGTTTTTTGGGCATACTGATATTAATCACTACAAAAAGATCTCCGCAGCCGCTTCCCTTCATATGGGGGATGCCTTTGTTCGGTATTCTCATTTTTGCGTTGGGATTGGTGCCGGCCGGCAGTTTCAGATGAATGCCCGTGCCGTCAGGAGTCCGGATTTCAAGGGTATCACCCAGCAGGGCCTGGCTCAGTTTAATCTGTTTTGACATCAGGATGTTATTGCCTTCAATGGTGTATCCTTTTTCAACCACAGGGGAGGATTTAATATACAGATTTCCGGAAGGGCCGCCGTGGGGGCTGAGTTCCCCTTTTCCGGCAAGCCTGATTTTTTTACCTTCCACCAGCCCTTTGGGAATCGATACATCAATGGCATTGGTTTTTCCACCCTGGTTGATGGTAATGGTTTTTTTAGTTCCTTTGATCAGTTCATCAAGGGTTAACGGAATTTTATACTCAATATCATTTCCCTTTGGGGCCTGCTGCCGGCCGCCAAATCCCTGGCCGCCGCCAAATCCACCGAACCCGCCAAATCCGCCGCCTTGACGCCCCTGGCCGAAGCGTGAGGAAAATCCGCCGCCGCCACCGCCAAATCCGAATTCCCTTAAAATATCGCCCATATCAAAGTTTCTGAAAATATCTTCCTGGGAAAAGCGGTTCTGGAAATCGGCAGATCCATAGGTGTCATACTGTTTTCTTTTTTCCGGATCACTCAGGACGGCATAGGCTTCACTGATTTCTTTGAATTTGTCTTCCATTGCCTTGTCACCCTTTGTTTTATCCGGGTGGTATTTCAGTGCCAGCTTACGGTAGGCCTTTTTGATTTCAGCGGCACCGGCGGTTTTATCAATGCCTAAAGTTTTATAATAATCAGCAGCCATTTAAATTTTCCTGTGTCTGTTTGAATTTGGTGTTATATAAATTGTTTGATTCCATCTGTTGTGTTCTATAGTAAGGTTTATTCCCTTTTCGTCAAGGCTTGTTCCGGCTTTGAAATGCACGCAGGGCCACCATGAGAACAGAGATGGCCGCCGGGGTCATCCCGTCAATTCTCGAGGCCTGGCCCAATGACAGGGGAAGAATCCGGCACAGTTTTTCTTTTAATTCGTTTGAAAGCCCATGAACGGTTCCATAATCAAAAGCGTTGGGGATATTGATTTTTTCAAGATCTTTATATTTTTTAATCTCATTCAGCTGCCGGTTGATATAGCCTTCATATTTTATTTGTATTTCCACCTGCTGGGCTGCCCGTTCATGAACGGGCTCCGGCGGCGGACTGACCTGAGTCAATGACAAATAATCCAGCTGGGCGCGTTTTAAGAGCTGGTCCAGTTTTACGCCGTTATTAATGGGATTGCTCCCTTTGGATTCTAAAAATGTATTGACCGTTGGAGTGGGTCTGACCACAGCCCTTTTCACCCGTTCTATTTCCTGTTTGGTCTGTGCCTGGATGGTTTTACAGCGTTGGACCTCATCATTGTCAATCAGCCCCAGTTCATGGGCCCGGGTGTACAGCCTTAAATCGGCATTATCCTCTCTGAGCAGCAGCCGGTATTCAGCCCTGGAGGTAAACATGCGGTAAGGTTCACGGGTTCCCCTGGTGACAAGGTCGTCAATCATCACGCCCATATATGCCTCGGAACGGTCAAGGATGAAAGGGGGGCGGTTCTGCACGGCGCAGGCAGCATTGATACCGGCCCAGATGCCCTGGGCGCCGGCTTCTTCATACCCCGAGGTTCCATTGATCTGACCGGCCAGAAAAAGCCGTTTGATCTGTTTGGTTTCAAGGCTGGGCATCAGCTGCTGCGGGTTGATATAGTCGTATTCAATGGCATAGGCCGGCCGCATGATTTTTGCGCTTTCCAGGCCTCTTACCGATTGGACCACCTGGTATTGGATGTCCAGGGGCAGGCTGTTCCCCAGGCCGGATGCATAAATCTCTTTGGTGTTTATTCCTTCATATTCCAGAATGACATGGTGGCTGTCCCGGTCCGGGAATTTGACGATTTTGTCTTCAAAGGACGGGCAGTACCGGGCAGACCGGCCCTTGATGTGACCGCCGTATAAGGCGGAATGTTCCAGGTTGCTGCGGACAATATCATGGGTGTGTGGGTTGGTTTCTCCCATGAAGCTTGGCAGCATGGGATTGGTAATGTCCCGGGTTGAATAGGAAAAAGGCTTTACCTGGTCATCGGAAGCATGTACCCTGAATTTTGAAAAATCAATGGAATCCGCATGGAGCCTGGGCGGTGTGCCGGTCTTCATCCGGCCGATGGTAAATCCTAAATCAGCCAGGTCCTGTGCCAGCCCCACAGAGGAAAATTCCCCGGCCCGGCCGGCCTCGATTCTGGAAGCCCCGATATGGACGGTGCCTTTTAAAAAGGTTCCCGTGGCAATCACCACGGCATCTGCCTGGTATTCAAACCCGGTCTGGTCCACAATGCCGGTCACCCGTCCGTCTTCAATCATCAGCTTTTGAACCATGGCCTGCTTCAGGTCCAGGCCTGCTGCTTTTTCAACAGCACTTTTCATGTTTCTGGAATACAGGAATTTATCATTCTGGGTTCTCGTGGAATGAACTGCCGGACCTTTCCGGGTATTCAGAGTCCGGTATTGAATGGCGGAAGAATCCGAGATTTTTGCCATCTGTCCGCCAAGGGCATCGATTTCCTTGACCAGCTGACCTTTAGCCATTCCGCCGATGGACGGGCTGCAGGGCATGGCGGCAATTTTGTCCATGTCAATGGTCAGAAGCAGGGTGGTGCAGCCCATTCGTGCCGCTGCCAGTGCGGCTTCACACCCGGCATGTCCGGCACCGATCACGATGATATCATATCTTTTACTTGAAAAACTCATAACGGTCTAATATATAATTGCCAGACCCATTGGTCAATACAGCAATAAGTTCAGATACTGCTTTTTTGATTTTCGATTGTTTTCAGCCCGAGGTCAGTAGCAGATACATCGATCAGGAGATCCGTTATTTTGAAAATTGGAAACAGACCATGACAACAACGGAGAATTCCCAGGTTCGGATGGGGCAGATTGCAGACCGGCCCTACTGGATGGTTATTTTTTCCGTGATCGTCAGGGCGGTTCATCAGATCGGCGCCGGTGTTTTTCTGGCAGCTTACCTGCTGGATGCCGTTCCAACGCTGCCGGGATATTACCTGGTGATTGCCATTGTCAGCGGCGGTGTCCTGATTTGCACTGAAATGCTCCGGCACCGTCAGCTGCTCAGGGAATTGAGCGGCATCAGCACTCTGTTGAAACTGGTTATTCTGGGACTGGCCTATCACGGCTGGATACCCCCTGTTCCATCGTTTCTTTTTGTGTTTGTTCTGGCCTCACTGTGTTCCCATGCGCCCAAATTCGTCCGGCACCGGCTGCTTTTCTGATATTTTTTGTAAAAAAAACAATAGAAAATCGTCCCAAAAAACCGTATAGAATTGGAGGGCATATGAGAGACGTTATCCTGCATGCGTTTAACTGGAAATTTTCCGAAATTACAAACCGGCTGGAAGATATCGCGGACACGGGCTTCGGGGCTGTGCTTATTGCCCCGCCATTGTACAGTGATCCGCATGGCCCTGACTGGTGGCACCGTTACCAGCCAAAAGATTACCGCATCCTGCTTTCATACCTGGGAGATAAATCAGACCTGGAAACCCTTATTGTTCAGGCCCATGCCAGGCACATCAGAATTTATGCAGACATTGTCCTGAACCATATGGCAAATGAAGCACGGGACCCTTTGGAAAAATTAAATTTTCCCGGGAAAAAGGAGCTGGAAAAATATGCGTCAAATCCCGGAATGTATGAAGCCAACAAAATATTCGGGGACCTGGCCAATGGGTTATTTTCCAAATATGATTTTCATGACCAGGTGAATATTTCCGACTGGAAAAACCGGTACGATGTTCAATACCATCAGCTCAAAGATTTGCCGGATTTAAAAGACAATGCCTGGGTGCTGGCCCGTCAGCGGGAATTGTTTTATGAACTCCAAAAAATGGGATTTGACGGATTCAGGCTGGATGCCATAAAGCACCTGAATGAACGGCAGGTGGATAATATTGCCGACCAGCACTTTCTTCAGGAATCTTTTTTATTTGGAGAGGTCCTGACCACCAATGAGACCGAAGTTGAGGTGTTTATGAAACCGTTTCTGGCCGAGACCCATATCTGTGCGTATGATTTCCCGCTCCAGGACCAGATCAGAAAGGCCTTTGGGTTTGGCGGTTCCTTGAAACGGCTCATTGATCCCTTTGCGTACGGCAAGGCCCTGCACTGGTCCCGTGCGGTTACCTTTACCGTGAATCATGACCTGCCGCTCAATGAAGGGTTCAGGCCTTTGATGCTGGATAAACAGGATGAGTTTTTAGCCAATGTGTATATTATGGGCAGGGACGGCGGAGTTCCGCTGGTTTATTCGGATCATAATGAATCCGCGACCAATCATTCAGAAGACAGGAACCGATGGTCAGGGGTTTTTAAAAGAGATGATATAAAAGCCATGGTTACCTTCCATAATGCGGTGGCCGGCAGTTCCATGGCCGTGCTCTATGAACACGATGATTTTCTTGTTTTCCGCAGGGGAGACAAAGGCATGGTTGCAATAAATAAAAGTGATCACTGGGTTCATGCGGACGTCTGGCTGTACGGGATGAAAAATCCTGCCCGGTATAAAGAATTGATCCACGGATACAACATGGAGCTTATTGGCCAGGACCGGTTAAACCTGGCCATTGCGCCGCGTTCTGCCCAGATGTGGATTGAAAAAAGTATCTGACTGGTATATGAATGAATACCATTTTTAAAAAAAATCATTATAACACCAAGGAACATTGAATGAATCAAAACAAGGATACATACGGGTGGAATGCGGCAATGGGAATGTCTCTTTACGAAAAAATCCGTTTGGACATGAAAACAGCCATGGTTAAAAAAGACACTGCAGTCCGGGATACCATGCGGCTGATTATGGGAGAATTCCCAAGTCTCACTGTTGCCATTACCCTGGAGAGCGGCAAAAAGACCACACGGGTCAAAACAGCCGAAGAAATCACCGATGATGACCTGATGAATATCATCCGTAAGTTCATTAAATCCGAAAAGACCATGCTTGAAATTAAAAAACAGGATACATCAGATTATCTTGAGCTGTTGAACAGTTACCTGCCTAAAATGGCCACACCAGAAGAAATTGAGCTATGGATAAAACAGAATGTGGACCTGGGCAAGTTCAAAAGCCCCATGCAGGCCATGGGTACTGTGATGAAACACTTTGGGAAACTGGCGGACGGCAACCAGGTGAAATCGGTATTGAAAAATATGGCCGGCAGTTGAAACCGGTCATCCATTTATTCCGGGATCATGCCCCAGGAAAACAGGGTCTCCTTTGAAAGCACGGCAGCGGTTTTCGCTGCCTTAACAAGGTTTGGCCTGAATATGTCCAAAAGGGCATAATCAAGACCGGCAGCGGCCAGCATGGCCACGTAACTTTGGTCGACCACTTCTTTTTGCTTTAGATTAACCGCTCCTGTTGTCAGGTTTGATACACCGGCAATGGTCCGGACATTGAATCCCAGCAGATCCGGCAATGTTGAAATAACAGTGAGGACCGCCCGGGCCTGGATGATGCCGTCCTCCCATGCCAGGGGCGGGACGACCGGATCGATAATAATTCGTTCTTTTGCAACTCCGACCGCTTCTGCCCGGTCAAACAGTTCCAGGGCGATCTCCATGCGCTGGGCCTCATCTTTGGGCACCCGGCTGTCCGGATAGAGCAGGAATCCCACAATATCGGCATCAAATTCTTTTGCCAGAGGAAGGATCTGCTTCAGTTTTCCGGGCTCAAGGGAAAAGCCGTTTATGATGGCCGGATTTGAGGCAGCCGTAAGCCCGGCTCTCATGGCCGCAGGGTTGGAGGTGTCGATGAGCAGGGGCAGATTCGTGATGCTCTGGACAGACTCAATAAAAAACGTCATGGCTTTTTCAGGTTCCCGGCTTAAGGGACCGGTGTTGACATCAATGGCCCAGGGATTTTGCTCAGCACATTTTTGGGCACAGGCTCGAATGGGTTCGGGATTATACTCTTTTAATGCCTGGCTGACAGCGGGTCTGGTGATTCTTAAATTGTCGGCAATGAGTTTCAATTAAACCGAAGAGACCTCCCATCACAGCAATTGAAAACGATGAATTCAAGCTTTTTCATGGTAACACTATACCAAATGTCCGGTAAGCCTTCAATAAAAGAACATCGCGACAATCCTTACGTGTAAAAATTTCTGAACATAAATGACAGATATTGACATATTGTTTGCGAAATAGAATATTTGATACTTTTTGCCTGATGAATTTCATGATGCCGTATGGGCCTTCCAGAGCCAGCCAGTTGACAATCAAATCCTGGTGTGCCGTAACGATCAATTCTTCCAGGGAGCGGTCCTGAAGAGACTTGAATACAATTTCCTCAACGTTTCGCCGGATCATGCCGCAACAGATGGACAACTCTTTTCGCGGGGTGATGATCACCCGTTGGAGAAGACTTGAACACGGTCCTTTCCAATGATGGTCCTCATCCGGATAGAGAATGTCCTGATCCGGAATTTTATGCATATTCTTTTCCACCGGTACGGTATAACCCGTGGATATAATATTGTTGTTGGGATTCTTTTTTCCGGGTTCAAACAAGGTCAGGGAATGTCCCAGATAATTTTCAAGATACTGGATGTCGATTTTACAGTCTTTCATTTTTTTATGACCGATCAGGCAGGGGATACCCAGTTTGATACAGGCATCATTGGCAAATTTTATCCGGTCAAGGGGGATAAATTCCTGATGATAGTCATCGCAGCTTAAATTAATTTCGCTTAATCCGGCATTCAAAAATGACCGCAGGACATCCTCAGCTTTTTCAGGGGTATGAGCCCAGAATGCATTGGAAACAATCCGTGTCCACAATTTCTTTTCTGAGCAGTATTCAATGGCGGATATCAGATCTTTACCCAGGAGGGTTGGCTCCCCGCCCGTGAAAACAACCATTTCAAGTTTTCCATAGCTGCAAACGGTATCTATGATTGATTTCATATCCTCCAGTGACAGTCTGTCTGTCTGTGCCGGGCTGCACTCTGCCCCGCAATACCTGCATTGGATCGGGCATTGATCCGTACAGGAAAAAACAATGCTTGAGAGCATACTCATATAATCTCCTCCTTCTTATTTGCAGCCTGTTACATGCCCAGCATTTGTGTAAAGGCTTCCAGGCGGGCAGTGACTGAGGCAAGGTCCACCGGATTAATCAGCGGTCCCTGCATAATTTCCTCTCTGATGATCCACAGCAGGGGAATATTCAGGCAGTGGGCCATATCCGGGCCAGGTATTTTTCAGTTTTGTCACACAGAAGTTTTTCACAGTCAAATCCATGGAAACGGGCATATCGGCAAAGGGTTGGAAAATCAACGTAGAGCCAGTCAAATGGGTCACTGACGCAGTCTTTATATGTCATGACAAACTCGGTTTGTCCATAATAGTCGTATGGGCAGGATGCCAGGATATCCGGATCATACAGCGAGGCCAGATCTGTTGAATCCAGAAGAATCTGGCCGGAAGGCGTTAACAACGGTTTTACAAATTGAAAAAACAGGTTCAGCCCGTCCAGGGACCCCACAATGCCGATGCCGTTCATGAGCATGAGCAGGGTGTCGTATGTGCGGTCTTTTATTGAGAAAATATTGTCGTGGAGAACCTGCTTTACTCTTCTTTTTTTCATGACAGATACACAGCCGCAGGAGCGGTCCAGTGCTGTCACTTGAAATCCTTTGCGCTGCAGGTAGAGACTGTGACATCCGCTGCCGGCACCGATATCTAAAATGTTTCCCTTACACAGGCTTAAGGCTTTTCTCTCAATGCGGTCCATGGTCCGAAAGTTTCTGAACATGGTTTTCCCTGTCATTTCCCACATGTCAAGGGTGTTGGATGAAACAGTTAAAAAAGCATCCTGCCGGCCGTTGAGATAATCAAGCATCATGCTGCCCAGGGGATCTTTCTGCCGGGTATTGATGATTGATTTCATGACGATATCATGTCTTGATGCATTTAGCCGGTCTCTTTAAAAACTCTGAATAATGTCTCTGTTCAGGCTGTTTATAATCTGTGTGCACCATTGAATAGTGTGCTCAACATCGGACAGGGCGGCAATGCAGTTGTGGGAATGAATATAGCGCACCGGGATACCTAAGGTAATGGTGGGCACACTGCGGTCATGCAGCCCGATGACTCCGGCATTGGTCCCTCCGCCGGACCGGACCGCTTCCTGAAAAGGGATCTTGTGTTTCTGGGCAATGTCTATGGCAAATTGCACAAACCGCGGGTTGGCAAGGGCGGACCGGTCCATATGGCGGATCTGGGGTCCTTTTTTCAATCCGGCCTGGATAAAATCAC
>JBNKNP010000024.1:0-3696 GCA_050293905.1 Desulfobacteraceae bacterium
TGAAGCCAAGGACTGGTATAATTTTCAAAATAAAAAAATCGCTGTCAACTATATAAAATTTGATCCTGGTGTGATTGAAATTCAACCGGATGACTCACAGATCCAATCGTATTATGAGCAGAACAAGTCAAAATATCAATCTGACGCCAAAGCCAAGGCAATGTATCTGAAATTTTCTCCCCAGGATCATAAAGGCAAGGTCAGTGTCAGCGAGGAAACGATCCAGACATATTATCAGGATAATTTAAAGCGGTTTGAAACTGCTGAAAAAGTGGAAGCCAGGCATATTCTGATAAAAGTTGACCAGGATGCGGATGAAAAACAGGTGGCGGAAGGATTGAAAAAAGCTGAAGATATTTACAAGAAAGCCGTGAAGGGAGAAGATTTCGCCACTCTTGCCAAGACATATTCTGAAGGTCCAAGCAAAAATAACGGCGGCTACCTGGGATCGTTTGAAAGGCAGGCCATGGTTAAACCCTTTGCCGACAAGGCATTTTCCATGAAACCCGGTGAAATCAGCGAACCTGTGAAAACCCGGTTTGGCTGGCATGTGATAAAAGTTGTTTCAAAGAGCGAAAAAGCGCAGAAGACGCTTGCCCAGGTCCATGATCAAATTAAAAATGAACTGGAACAGGAGCAGCTGCAGAATCGTGCCTATGAAATGGCGGATGAGGCATTTGAGGCGGTGATTGACGGGGATGATTTGGAACAGGTTGCCCGAATAGCCGATAAAAAAACCGTTCAGACGGGACCGTTTTCAATCCAGGGTCAGGGATTGAATTTTCCGGAGAAAAGAGAGTTCGCAAAAGCAGCCTTTGCCTTGAATCTTAATGACATCAGCGATGTGCAGCAGTTTGGAAATGACTATTACCTGATTCAGGTTGTTGAAAAAATTGCGCCTGCTGATCTGCCGTTGGATAACGTCAGAAAGCAGGTCATTGCGCATCTTACAAAAGAACTTCAGAAGGAAAAAGCCCGGAAACAGGCTCAGACGGTACTTGATAAGATCAAATCCGGAACATCATTAAAGGACATTGCAGCACAAAATCATCTGGCGCTTAAAACCACCCGGCCGTTCACAAGAAATGATTCAGTTGAAGAGGTGGGAAAGAGTGCTGGATTTACCCAAGCCGGATTTGCCCTGGATAAACCGGAACAGATACATCAGGGAGTCATTGAAACGCCGACCGGGTATTATATTATCAGCCTGAATAAAATTGAACTGCCCCAAGAATCTGAGATCAGTAAAAATTTGAAAAACATTAAACAGGAAATTAACTGGCAGAAACAGTCCCGATCCATGCAGGCATGGCTGACTGAGTTAAAAAAACAGCATGATATTGTTTATGATACCAGTTTTCTGAATTGATATGACGTCTCAATTTATGATTTATCGGTTCAGAACTGTAAAAATCGTTTTCCTGCTTCTGTATGCTGCGGTATTGTCTTCATGCACACTGCCGCAGCATCCGATCCCTGCGCCGCATACCGCGGTTCAGATGGACCCCGGTATTGTTTACGGCCGCCTGCCCAACGGGTTCCAATATATTTTAAAGAAAAACAAGACACCTGAACACCGGGCTTTTGTTCATTTGAACGTGTTTTCAGGATCTGTGCAGGAAACCCGGGATCAGCAGGGCGTTGCGCATTATCTTGAACACATGCTGTTTAACGGGTCCGAGCATTTTAAACCGGGTGAACTGGTGGATTATTTTCATTCCATTGGAATGGATTTCGGGGCAGATGCCAATGCACACACCGGTTTTTTTGAGACTGTGTATGATCTGGCCCTGCCAAAGGCGGATCGCAATTATTTAGACAAGGCTTTTTTAATCATACAGGATTATGCCGGAGGAGCGCTGCTCCTTGAATCGGAAATAGAACGGGAGCGGGGAATTATTCTTGCTGAAAAAAGAGAAAGAGACTCCATATCCTACCGCACCTTTAAAAAGTCGCTCGCTTTTGAACTTGAAGGATCTTTACTTAAGGACAGACTTCCCATCGGAACTGAAGATGTTATTAGCAAGGCCGACCGCACGCTTTTAAAAGCGTATTATGATAAGTGGTACCGTCCGGATAATATGGCCCTGGTTGTTGTGGGCGATATTGACGTCCAAACGGTCCGGCAGATGATTGTGGATCGGTTTTCCCGGCTGAAATCTGCGGCCGGAGAAAAATCAGTTGATCACGGTTCGGTGAAATGGCTACCGCATAAGGGGGATAAAGCATTTTATTATCATGAACCTGAAGCCAGCACCACTGATATTACGATACAGACCCTGACCTATACACCGTTTGAGCCACAGACGGTATCCATGCTAAAAAAACAGGTTATCCGTCAGATGGCTAACAGTATCCTTCAGAATCGAATTTCAAGGCAGATCAATCAGCAGAAAGCCGATTTCACCGAAGCATCTGTTTATTCAGGATCATATCTGCATTTTATCCAGGCTGCTGTAATTTCAGCAACCTGCCGGCCGGAACTCTGGGAAAAAACACTGGAGCAGATTGAACGGAATTTAAGACAGGCGCTGGAATATGGCTTTACCAGAAAGGAATTATCCAGAATAAAAACTGAATTTATTGCCGGGCTTGAACAGGCTGTCAGTTTGTCCGGTTCTCAAAAGAGCGATCACCTGGCAAGAAGATTGTTGTCAAAAATTAACAACCGGCAGCTGCTGTTGTCTGAAAAGCAGCGGCTGGCCATTTTAAAGCCGTATATTGAATCCATTACGCCATCCCAGTTCCATGAAGCATTTAAGGATGTATGGGATAAGGATCACCGCCTGATAATGGTCACGGGTAATGCCAGGATTGATTCAAGCCAGCCTGAAAAAAGGATTCTGACGGTGTTTCAAAACAGCCAAAAAAAAGCGGTTGTTCCCTACCAGGCAGTACAATCCAGACCGTTTCCTTATCTTGACGAGCCAACCCGCAAAGGCCGTATTAAATCCAGCAAAACCCCGGCTGCCGATCTTGGCATTCAAACCATTGTTTTTGAAAACAATGTCCGGCTGAATTTAAAACAGACTGATTTTAAGCCCAATGAATTTGTTTTTAAGGTCTGCTTCGGCCGGGGGAAACAGTCTGAACCCCGGAAAAAGCCCGGCCTTGCCCTGGCAGCAGACGCAGTATTGAAAGAAAGCGGATTGGGCCGAATTGATAAAGACCAGCTTGAAGAGGCGCTGGCCGGCAGAAAAATCAGCACACACATCGGAATCAAGGATAATTATATTGCCATATCCGGGTCCGGTCCGCCGGAGGAAGCCCTGGTAATTTTTCAATTGATCCGTCATTATTTAAAAGATCCGGGATTAAGAAAAAAAGCCCTGGATCTTTTTAAAACCAGGTATAAACAAGATTACGATGCCCGGGTCCGGACACCGGATGGGCTGATGGACATAAAAGGCCTGCGTTTTCTGGCTGAAAATGACAGCCGGTTCGGGATGCCTTCGCCTGAAACCGTTAACAATTATACAATAAAAGACGTAGAAGAATGGATCCTGCCGGCCTTTGAACATGCCCCCATTGAAATATCCATTGCCGGTGATTTTAATTCAGGCAAAATGATCGATCTGGCAGCCTCTTACATCGGGACCATAAAAGGACACCAGGCCTTTCCGAAAACGTTGACTGATGCAGGAAAAATTGCTTTTCCCAAGGGAAAAGATCTGCATCTTGAAATAGATACTAAAA
>JBNKNP010000025.1:0-7411 GCA_050293905.1 Desulfobacteraceae bacterium
GGATCTTCGGTTTTCTCTCCGCCGCTTTCAGGATCTTCAGCCATAAATGATTATCCTCCACCCATATAAAAAAGAAGATACAGCAGCAACCCTTTGAATTCAGACACATAGTCCCGGGTTATAAAAACAATGATCTGAAGCGTCAGGCCAAACAGAAGCAGTCCGGCAACAATCTTCAAAGGGAAGGCCACGATCATGACATTCATCTGGGGTGAAAATTTGGCCACAAGGCCAAATGCCACACTGACAAATCCCAGGGAGGCAATCACCGGTGCTCCGATTTTCACAGCCAATAAGAAAAGCCCGCCCCCCAGTTCCATCATTTTTGCCAGCATGGCCTTATGCATCATAAAATAGCCCAAAGGAACCAATTTAAAGCTCTCAATAAGCGCTGTAAAAATAATATGATGTCCGTTGAGCGATAGAAAGACCACCACCGCAACCCAGAATCCCAATTGATCCATAATCGAGACATTGGATCCGGTCTGGGGATCCAGCACATTGATCATGGAAAATCCCATCTGGAATCCGATAATCTGGCCGGCAAGCTGAATGGATCCAAGAAATATGCGCAGGCACATCCCAAGGGTCAGACCCACCGACAACTCGGCGATGACCAGCAGCCCTGTGGCCGGGACGTTCATGGGAAACCTTTCAAGGTCAACATTCACCACAGAATAAAAAAGAAGTGCCGCCACCATTGAAAATCCGATTTTCAGTCGGGCAGGAAAAACATTGGAGGAAAATACCGGAAACATGAACAAAAAAATACTGATACGGATCAAAACAAGCAGATACGTCCGGAACTGGGTCGGATCAATGATATTAAGAATATCCATGGTACCTTTTTACCGGATATACATGGGAATATTTTCAAGGATCCGAATGGTAAAAGAGGTCAGTTCATCCAGCATCCAGGGAGCAGCAAACAGCAGGCCCAAAAACACGGCAATAATCTTAGGCACAAAAGTCAGGGTCATTTCCTGAACCTGGGTAACCGCCTGAAAGACACTGACAATCAAACCGGCGATCAGTCCAAGCCCCAGCATGGGCATGGATAGCTCAATGGTCAGAGTGATGGCCTGTTTTGCAAATTCAACAACAAATTCAGGGGTCATGATTATACTCCAAAACTTTTTAACAAAGAGCCTGAAATCAGGTGCCACCCGTCAACCAGGACAAACAGCATGAGCTTGAAGGGCAGAGAAATCATAACCGGCGGCAGCATCATCATTCCCATTGCCAACAGCACCGAAGCCACAACCATATCAATGACAAGAAAGGGAATATACAGTACAAACCCGATAATAAAGGCAGTTTTAAGCTCACTGATCACATAGGCCGGGATCAGAACCATCAAAGAGACATCATCCTGGGTTTCCGGTCTTTTAATATCTGCCTCTTTCACAAAAAGGGCCAGATCACTTTCACGGGTGTTCACCAGCAGAAATTTTCGGATGGGTGCCTGGGCTCTTTCAAAGGCTACATTATAGGTAATCTGACGGTCAAGGTATGGGCTGAGCGATTCCTGATAAATCTGCTGAGTTACGGGCTTAATGATAAAAAAGGTCATAAACAGGGCAAGACCGACGATCACTTGATTGGGCGGACTTGACTGAGTTCCCATTGCCTGCCTTAAAAAATGGAAAACCACAATGAGCCGGGTAAACGGTGTCATTAAAATCAAAATTGCCGGTGCCAAAGCTAAAATGGTTAATAAAGCAATAATTTCAAGAACAACCGCGACCTCTTCAGGCTCGGTGGCCGTCTGGACATTCAGTTCCAAAGAGGGGATAGGAAAGGTCACGGCAGCAGGAGAACTTTTTGCAAAACAGCCGGCAAAAACAAGAACCATACAGATCACCCTAATGGTTTTAAACGATATGAATATCTTTTTTTTCATTGGCTGAGTACTTTTTTCAATATGCCGGCTTCCTGTTTATTTTTTTTTGAGCCTAATTTCCGGACTAAAAATTGTGAAAACAGAGATTGCGATGGACTTTGAGCAGGGCTGTCTGATTCAGGTTCCGGTTTTTCATTCGTGTTTGAGGACGATTCCGGGCTGATACGCTGTGTTGATTTACGGCTCAGGGTCGAAATTTTACTGATATGTGACGGGGTTACCCCGATAAGCAGCGTGTCGCCCAGAACATCCAGAAGAACCAGTTTTTCCTTGGGTGAAAGATGATGGACACTTAGAATCCGGATATCATCTTTTTTGCCCTGTGAACGCCTGGCCCGGGAAATTTTTTTGATCAGATAAAAAGCGAGGATGAGAAGCGCCAGAACAATAAACAACATGGAAAATGTCCTGACAAAGGCAAGCCACATATCGGATGACTGGTTCATTCTTCGGATGCCAGTGATTTTACCCGGTCAATGGGGGTGATGACATCGGTCAAACGGACACCGAATTTCTCATTCACCACAACGACTTCACCCCTGGCAATCAATTTTCGGTTGATATAGACTTCCAAAGGTTCACCGGCAAGTTTGTTGAGTTCAATAATTGAGCCCTGGCCCAATTGGAGAAGGTCGTTGACGAGCATCTTGGTTTTTCCCAGCTCCACAGAGAGTTCCAAAGGAATATCCAGGATAAAATCCAGTTCTCTTTCTCCGCGCTCTTCAGCCTCGACTGCAGTTTCTTCACCCGCTGTCTCGTCAGCAGTTTTCTCGACTTCTTCGTTTTCATTTTCTTCGGCCATGTTTATCTCTCACAATCGGTTATAATTTTTTCATTGACTTGAAATGCCTGAAATCCCCGCTGCACTCCCACAAATCCTTTCAGTTTCTCCAGACCGTCCACGTAGCAGCTCAAAGGTTCGTTGGCGTCATTATCGAGTTGAATCACGTCTCCTTTCTGCATATAAATCAACCGCTCTCCTGTGATCTCGGTCCGGCCCAACTGAATTTTAACATCAACTTCCGATTCTAAAATCACTTCTCTGATCATTCTGCGCCAATTGTGGTCGATTTCCTCTACTTCCGCCTGAACGCCTGAAGACAATTTATTTCTCATGGGTTCGATCATGGAATACGGATAACAGACCACCAGGTTGCCGGCAGACTGTTCCAGTTCAATTTCGAACCGGGTCACAATGACAAGGTCAGTGGGCAGAACAATGGCTGTAAACTGAGGATTCATTTCCGATCGGATTAGTGAAGTTCTCACCGGTTCAATAGGCACCCAGGACGCTTCAATGTTTTTCAGAACCGCCACAACCGCCTTTTTTATCATAACCTCTTCAATCCTGGTGAATTCACGCCCTTCAACCCGGGCTTTTCCCAGAGCCTCTCCCCCGAAAAAGGTATCAATCAGATTATAAACCAACTGGCTTTCAAAAACGATAAGCCCATGCCCCCTTAAGGGTTCCATCCTGAAAACATGCAGGCTTGTCGGAACGGGAAGACTTCTGACAAACTCGGAAAATTTCAATGTATCAAAAGGGTTGGCACTGACATCCACATTGGTTTGAAGCAATGAAGACAAGGTCGCTCTTACTTCCCTGGACAGTCTTTCATTGATAACATCAAAGGTCGGCATCCTTGCCCGGACCACTTTATCCTGGCTGGTGAAATCGTAGGCAACAATACCTTCCACCGGTTCAGGTGCTGCCACATCCGTTTCAGTCTCAACAGTTCCTGAATCCAATCCGTCTAATAGACTGTCAACTTCATCCTGTGATAGTATCTCGCTCATAATTGGATCACTGCTGCATTATAAAATATGTAAAATAAATATTGTGCACCATGGGTCTGGGAAAAACAGCATTTATCCGCTTGAGCAGATTATATTTCAGCATAATTTTCCCTTCCGGGTTTCGAAGTTCCAGCCAGGTCATGGTTTCCACCTGTTGTGTGACAATGGTTCGTATCCTGTCTTCCATACCATAGATCTGTTTCCGATACCGGGTATCTGTTAATTCCAGGGCGATGTTCAAACTGAGTTTCCCCATGGTTGAACGTGTTTTTAAGCTGATTCGTTCAAAGGGCTCAAGTTCAACAATATCTTCAAACACAACCGCTTGTTCTTCAATCATTTCACTTTGAGTGCCGCTTTCTTCCATCTGTAAAGTTCCTGATGGCTCTGATTTGAAGACAAAGAGCCACAGGATCACCAGGATCAGGAGGATCAACACAGCACCGGCAGCAAAAATAATGATAATTTTTTTAGATCCAAGAATCTTTTTCGGCAACGTTTTTACAGCACCAATGAGTCCGGCCTTGGAACCTTTTTTTGTTGTTTCTTCCTTCTCTCTTGAAACCTCTTCCAATGGTTCATCCAGGATGTCGGACATATTGTCGTCAAAATCTTCTTCCATCTCATCTAGGATATCGTCAGCCAAAACAGCTCCTGAATTAAAGGTTAATCCATGTTACTGACTTAAGGAAAAGCAATCCTTGTGCCAAGTGCGTCATAATTTTCAATTGAACCAAACAACAAGAAAGAATATCTGCTTTAAAACAAGTATAATGAGTGAAAAAAGAATTTGCAAAGATTTTTAATTTGTAAAAACAACCTTATAAAGAAATTTTTTCAGGAGATTCCTGTCAGGAAGGCCTTCATGGGCGTCAGAAAACTGACGGCGGGAACAAGACTTCAGACCCATGCTCCCGCCGGTTTAAATTTATTCAGGAATGATTAGTTATCGTTTCATACTGATGACCGTGTTCATCATTTCATCAATGGTGGTAATTGTTTTTGAATTGGCCTGAAAGCCCCTCTGCTGGGTAATCAGGGAAACAAACTCTTCTGAGATGTCTACATTGGACATTTCAAGGGAATTGGGAGCCAGGGTCCCCAGACCGTTTTCACCCGGTTTATTGGTAATCGCACCACCGCTGTCCCGGGTTTCGCTGAACAGGTTTCCACCTTCATTTTGCAGTCCGTAATTATTGGTAAACCTTGCAAGACTGATGCGGAAGAGCGGAATGAGCTGGCCATTGGAATATACCCCGGTAATAATGCCGTCCGAAGCCACATCTACCCCCTGCAGATCCCCTGCGGCATACCCGTCCGCATCCTGGAAAATGGTTGAAGATGATTTTGAATACTGGGTGGTGGACAAGGAATCATTGACAAAATTGGTCCCGTCATATCTGGTACCGATATCCAGAGCAATATCCATTTCAGTCGTACCGAATTCCCCGCCGAGAAAATCAGCCGTAAATTCAAAATATCCTGTGGTTTTAATGTCATCCTTTGAAATTTCCGTCCATGCTGTTGATCCTTTGATATCAAAAGAAATTTCACTCCGGTCATTATAGGGATGGGTAGATGTTCCCAATTTCAGGGCTGTATCAAAAGAAAAAACAATATCTTCATTATCTGATTCATTGCCGGAACCGTCAAGGTCAATGATCGCCTCTGTCTGATCTCCTTTAAGGGTAGCGCTTGAATATTCTGTGGGCGGGGTGTCGGGATCAATATTAAAAGACAAGGTATCACCTTCTCCAATAGCTGCGGCACTACCCGAAGATACGTTAAAAATCAGATCTGTTGTTAAATCGGAATCAAAATCAATGCCAATGCCTGTGGCTGTAACACCGGATGTTGTGATGATTGCATTGGGGTATTCCCTTGGCGGTTCAGGATCCACATTAAAAGCAATGGTTTGAGCGCCGGCTGTGGTCAGGGTTGACCCGAATGTATACCGCACGGTGGATGCGCCGGATGAGGTACCTGGCACATCATCTCTTTCCCAGAGCAGAAACTCCACCTGGGTATTTGAGCTGTTTGCGGTTGTTACAACAAGCCCGGTGGTTCCGCCGCCCCCGCTGGCAACCCACCCGGTAACGGAACCGCCGCTTGTTCCGCCCTGCCAGGTCAGGGTAATGGTGGTCGCTGTTCCAGCAGTGGTGGCAGAGGCGACAGCTCCCTGGCTGCCTGCTGACTGGATACTTAAGACCGGGTCATTGGTTGGGGAAAAGGTAAAAGTTTCGTTGTCGAAATCATCGGTTTTCAACGGCATGTTCCAGTCCCAGCTTGTGGTTCTCTCATCATACCGTGTTTTAATGGTAGTGGAATACATGGTCAGATCCACAGAATTGGCGATGTCGATACTAGCCGTTGTAGTGGTCACTGCAGCTGTATCATTTGTGGCCAGCGTCGTCACCAGGGTCCCGGCAGATTGAGCTGCAACCGGATTGCTCCAATACCATTTTTCAGTATTGGGATTCCAGATAATTCCGACATCTGCCGCATCCTTGTCCATGACACCGGGATCATTGATCATCAACGTCGTATTATCATTGGCTGCATCTCCGGCATAGGTTGTACCCTCTATCCCCTGGATATGCAGATCGTTTTTGTTGTTTATATCAAATCCAATGGAATCAGTGGCAACTGCGGGCTGGGAAAATTTTATTTTTAAATCCGGATCCACATCAGCCGCATCATCCGGTTTCAATGTCAGATAGATATTCTGGCTGTCGGAATAGACAATTTTGGCAGTGCCATAGTTATCCGGCAGTTCTGAAGCGGAGATAATACCGTCATTATTGGGATCGGTAAAGCCCCAGGCTGTTCCGTCAAATTCAAGGCTGAACCCATACCCGTCAAGTGGAAGCGCATCGTAATCCAGGATTTCATAGTCAATATCATCTATAGTGTTTACCCCGTTGGCGCTGAAATTACCGATCCGGCCGGTAAATTTTGACATTGTAAAATTAAGGATGTCGCCTGAACTCTGGGAGAACTCAATGGTTCCCCTGGCCAGAAGGCCCTTTGAATCCGTGTTCTGTACCAGGTTCCGGTTATCTTCATCCGGGTTCATGGTCACAATATACTCCCAGTCGGTCCCGGATTTTTTATCATAAAAAATGGATATGTCATGGGTGCTGCCCAAAGCGTCATATGCTTTGATAACGGTCTGATATTCATAACTGCCGGATCCGATATAGGTGGTTTCTCCTGAGTCCCAGACATTGGATAAAACAACGGCCTTGGAGTTGGCATCTGCATCCAGGTTAGTGATGGCCGTAATGGTTTCACTCTTTTTAGGCGGGCTTGTAAATTCACTTAAAATCAAGTCTGTGACTGACCCGATATCGTCTCCTGTTTCGTCATCCAGGTTCCATCCCTGGACAATATAGCCTTCGGGATTGACAAGATTTCCGTCCTTGTCAAAAAAGAAATTTCCGGCCCTGGTGTAAAACGTATTTTCCGAATTGGACTGACGCATAATAAAAAAACCATCGCCGCCAATGGAGAGATCGGTCGTATTGCCGGTGGATTCAAAGGAACCCTGATCAAAATTTTGAGCCACATCTCCCACGGCCATACCACGCCCCATCTGGGCCGAACCGGCCTGGGTGGCCACACTTTCATACAGGGTGTCGGCAAAGGTCGTTCTTCCTTTTTTAAACCCAATGGTATTTAAATTGGAAATATTATTACCCACCACCTGCA
>JBNKNP010000026.1:0-1541 GCA_050293905.1 Desulfobacteraceae bacterium
GTGCATCAATGTTCTGCGCTCAAACCTGTTTGAAATAAATCCTGACAAAGGCAGTGCAACATTCAAATGTCCAAAAATCTCCAAGGATACCGATGCAAGAATCGGGGTCCGACGTGATCCCCAGAATCCCAGCAGGAAACAAAAAAATCTTTGGATATAATCTTGTCCTTTCAACCTGTGTTGAACCCGATCTCAAGCTTGAACTGCCCGTGGCCGCTTGCAATATCGCAGGCAATGGTGAAGAGGGTAAAAAAATACTGACAAATACACAGCATATCAAAGCACACCATGCCTGTTGTTCAAAAGTTGATATTGCTGATGCCAAATATGATACCATTGAAAATTATACCCGCTTACGGAAAAACGGTTCTGTCCCCATCATTGATTACAATAAAAGAAATGAAAACTTGACAAGTGAGGCGCTCTGGAATCGATGGTATGACCGGAACGGCTGGCCATTTGCTCCCTGTGGGATTCCCGCAAAACCCAATGGATTCGATAGAAAACATCAGCGCCACACTTTCTGCTGTTTTAAACAATGTCTTAATTTAAAGGTCACAGGTATTCAAAATATTAAAAAAGACTATGATATTGGAGCATGTCCACATATCAAAAGGGAAAAAGGATATTCAAAGCACACATATATAAAGGATAATCCCAGGCTGGTGAATGAAATCCCCCGGGGAACCAAACGTTTTAAATTGATCCAGCAGTACCGGTCTGCTTCGGAAAGGGTAAACAGCATCATCAAAGAAGATTTGAACATCATTAACAAGCCCATTGTGTACAATAAGCAAAGAGCGGATATCCTGGCCCAGATCGCTGCCATTGTTCTGCTTTTATACCGGGCGTTCTCGTTTATCGTCAAAATATCCATGCTGTTTGCAAAGTACCGGTCATCTAAGGACCCTGCCATTGAAAAACTGCTACAACCTCATCCTGTTCCCAAATCCATCTTGTCTCTAATTCAAAGAGAATGACCTCTTTCTTTTTCTGATCAATCCTGCTTTTTTTTACGAGCTGATTTTCGGCTCAAGGCCCTTCTGTTGCCTTTCAGAGATTTTTTTCGCCTTTTCTTCTTGCGTCTGATATTAAATATTTCTCTTTTGCCTGTTTTTCATTGGAAAAATAATTCTAAATTTGATTTGCGCCCACTTGCCCCTGAAAAACTCTAATTGCTACCGCTGTATTAAACACCCTCAAAGGTATCGTAAGATTTAGGAACATAGCTCCGCCCCTTCGGTTACATTTGGTATGCCCGATAAAAATTCCGAATCAAAATTGGAGACTTATTTATGTATTAAGCCTACCCAAAAACCGATCGGGGGAAACTCCTGAATTCAGGCAAGAGCTACAGCCTTTTTTTAACTTCGGAAATCAATTCCAGATGTTCATACGAACTGTTATCCATTTTGTCAATCTGATCTGACAAAATTTTTATTTCCTGTTTTATTTTGTCATACTCCTGAATTCTAAATTTCAGGAATTGTATCGTTAGCCGGGTCAATTCTTCAAACCCCTTTGGTGTGAGACGATATAAG
>JBNKNP010000027.1:0-4046 GCA_050293905.1 Desulfobacteraceae bacterium
AGGCGTAATCCTGGGGCAAACGGAGTTGCTGCTGGATCAAACGGATCCGGCCCAGCCAATTTTTGCTGCACTGCAAGGCATCAGAAAAGCGGCTGAAAAATCCGCCAACCTGACTCGGCAACTGTTGGCCTTTGCACGTAAACAGGCCATTTCCCCGGAGATACATAACTTGAATGACATCGTTGAAAGCATGATCAAGATGCTGCAGCGGATTATTGGTGAAGATATTCATCTTACCTGGTCTCCGGGGCAAAGCATATGGCCGGTCTTGATAGACGCCAGCCAGATCGATCAGATTTTAGCAAATCTGTGTGTCAATGCCCGTGACAGTATCGCGGGCATTGGGAAAATCGTTATTGAAACAGGAAATATTTCCTTTGACCCGGAGTACTGTCAGGAACATCCGAGATTCTCAGCCGGAGACTATGTCATGCTGGCTGTTAATGACAGCGGCTGCGGAATAGATAGTGAACTTCTCAATAACATATTCGAGCCTTTTTTCACGACAAAGGGAGATGAAAAAGGAACAGGATTAGGTCTTTCAATGGTATACGGCATTGTCAAACAAAATAATGGGTTTATTCACGTTCACAGCAGGCCGGGACAAGGCTCAACATTTAAAATTTATCTGCCGCGGCATACTGCAGGGACGAATAAAAGAATAAAGGGAAGCGATGCAGCACAGATAGTTTACGGCTCAGAAACGATTCTGCTAGTCGAGGATAATGCTGATATTTTAAAAATAAGCCAGATCATACTGAAAAAGCTGGGCTATACTGTATTGACGGCAGGCTCACCCAGCAAAGCCCTGCGACAGATGACGAATTATGCAGGTACCATCGACCTGCTCATTACAGATGTGATTATGCCCGAGATGAACGGCTATGATCTGGCAAAAAAGATAAGATCGAGTAACCCTGAGATAAAACTGCTCTATATGTCGGGTTACACAGCAGATATCATTGCAGATCATGGTATTATAGACAAGGGCGTCAAATTTATTCAAAAACCGTTTTCAATGCGCGACCTGGCTATTAAAATCAGAGAGGTGATAAGCAGCAGCTGAAAAAAAGCAGTTCCAAAAGACAAACTTATCTTGAAGAACTGAACAATGCACTGAATGATGCGGTTTTACGGTTAAAATGCCGGAACGCGTTATTGAATATATCAATACGGCTGCAGAACAGAAACAGGTTATTGAAGATCAATCCCCACCACGATTGGTGCACAATCGCACGTTTGCATAGCAAAACCACACAAATTTTATATTTTCTATAAATTCAGATACTTGAATTCATTCCCCAGCATATCAGACGTGCAATATTGCACCATCCTCTGCCAATCTAAGATTTATTTACGCGCTTTTTTTGACGTGATCTTTTGTTATTCATTGAAATTAAAGGCTTTTTTTAGTTGGCATGCTGATTGCAAATACCAATTTACAAAAGAATAAACCAATAAAACAGCATGGAGGACGGATATCATGAAAAAATCAAAACTGGCAGGTTCTGTGGGATTGGTATTAAGCACTTTATTATGTGCAGCGATGCTCATTTTTCTAACACAAAGCGCCCAGGCAAAAACCAAGGTCGCAGCCATCGAAGGAATGAAATATAATATCAATTCCTCTATGACAGACAACTTAAGAGCACTGATCGGTAAAAAAATCTATGTAAACCTTGATTCGGGAAAATCCTATGCCGGAATTGTAAGGGAAGTCGGGAATCATTTAATCCACCTTGAAAAATTGGAAGGCAAAGAATATTTTGATGCTCTGATCCGAATTGAAAATGTCGACAGCATCAACACTATGTTCAGAAAAATTCAGCGCTAACATAAAAGAAAAAAGCCGGAATTTACCACTAAATTTATCTTAATAACAGGCAACCCAATGTTCAATATACTCAATATTTTTCTGATTCTTGCATTTTTAAGCACAATTGCAGTGACATTTGCAACCCGGGAACCTACAGGGCCTCAAGGGGCTATGGGCTTGTGGCCGGTGTTTTTGATCCCCTGCCTGTTTGCAGCTGTTATTTTATTCTCCCTGGCTGCCAAAAAATTATTGAATATTACACCTGGCGGACGTCTGATACAGTTTATCGTCGCTGCTGGTATATTAATCACGTTCAGCACAGCTATCATTGGAACAATTGATCGTCAAAATTACAATTGGATAATTCAAGGCTTGGTGATCATTGTTCCCAGCCTGATCCTTGCAGGCTGTACTGTGATAATCCATGAAACTGTTTTCCCAAATCCAAGGTTTTTCTATTGGACGGCAACGATATTCCTTTGCACAGTCGCACTGACCGGATGGGGAGTGGCTGGAAAAGGCCTTTTTAATTACATTAAAACAGACATGGCGAAATCTGCCCAGCGAGCGCAAGAAGACAAGATTCAGGAAGAACAAAACAAGCAATGGGAGGCAAATAAATTTGCAGCACTTGATGATTCTGCCTCACTGTATGCATTTCTTCAGTTTATATATTCGAGAAATGAACGGGTTAGGCAACAGGCTCGAAAAAAGGTGATGCATTTTCCAGGGCTGGATAACAAACTGATCGAACTAATCGACCTGGACTGTACTGATGCCATTTCCTATATTGCAAAGCTGTACGAAAATCCTCCGGCAAAGTTCGCGCCGGCATGGGGAAGAATGCTTAAACGCCAGCTAAACAAAAATAATAGCCTTCAATATAACGAGCATGCCGGTATTTGGGAACCGAATCTGAAAGTATATTTTGAAGGTGCCGAAAAAATCCAGCTTGCCGGTGGATCCCTTCAAACGGAACTGGCTTTATGGCACAGGCATCTGGTGAAATGCAAGGGGCTGGAAAACCTGGCAGCTTTTGTGAAGAATTTGCTGGAAAAAAATTCTTAATAAAAGGAAAAACCAAAAAAATGCATAGCAAAACTTACCAAAGATTTCTTGACAGCATGGTGATGGATTTTGACAAGTGGCACGATGGAACAGGTTATGATCTGAAAATCCTAAAGCAGTTGGAACCGGGAGAAAAAGCGTCTATTGAGAAACTGCTGATTAAAAATTTAGAACAGGACGGGAACTGGCGCGATGTGGAAGCCTTAGCTGCTTTGGGGACTGCTCAGGCGTGGGCAGCAGTCGAGAGGGCAAAATTTCACAATGAAACCAAGGTTCGAAAATATGCCCTCAGAATTTCCATAAACAGACAGGATTCCAATGATATGAGCGAAAAGGATCTGGCCAAACTGGAAGAACTGGTTATCACGGCGGTAAAGCATGGGGACTTTGAGATAGCTGAAAAAATTCCAACCATGGGTGTCAAAAAGGCCCTGCTTGATTCCATACCAGGATTCAAAAGTGAAGTTCGTGTCAGTGCTGCAGCTTTCCTTTTGTACCTTTGCGACCAGGCACCAGAGCCGTTTGACTGGAGTCAACGATCATTTTTTCTGCTCTTTGGCAAGGATGATCCAAGAATGTTCCAGCATGCATGGGAACACCTGCGAAAACGGACAGGGCTTTAAAAAATAAAGACTAAAGACCAATGCGGTTTTATGATTAACGCAACCGCTGACAATTCAACGTGTACGTTTAAAAAAGGAGAAATAAAATGAATGACAATGACCAGGTTGTAAAGGCACCGAAGTCTTCACCACACATTGAAGTAGAACAGCTTGCATATCTTGAATCTTTTGACGCTGTTATTGATAAAGACTATGCATTTGTCGTTTACAAAGAAAAAAAAGTTGCTTCCGGCAAGTGGGCGATAAAAATCAAAGGATCTGCCACAGGGGGTACTGTACTCGACCTGGATAATGTTTCATTGAAAAAGGCATTTAAAAAAGGCGCAGGACATGAAGCGCCTTACATTGTCTGGGGGTTTAATATTCAGCCTAAAGACAATGACCCCAGATTGGTTGAAAATCGTGTCTTAATTGACCAAAGCGGAAAGCCTACCGCTTTGGAAGTACATTTGATTACAAGAAAAGCGGACGGCTCTGCGAAACAGAAAGAAGTTGCTTCAATCGTCTGGCCGGCTTAAATCACATTTTTCCGCAGCAAG
>JBNKNP010000028.1:0-15590 GCA_050293905.1 Desulfobacteraceae bacterium
CGGCAGCGGCGGTCCGGAACATGAATCTAGGGAGTCGCCGCGGGCCGCGAAAGCGCGCGCCGTCGGCCCTGGATCCGCCGGCTTCGGCAGAACCGGGCCCTGGCCAGGTATTTTGGTTTGCTCCTTCAACTGGCTGCAGCCTTGTCTTTTATTGAAACAGCCATGAACGCTCACCGCACGATACCCATTGTAAACGGCATTTTCTTAAGCTGTTTTTTTATCAGTATTGCCGGCATGTTGACCAATTATTTTCTAAATGTGTATGGATGGCCGAAACAGGTGGCTGAAAACTCAGGAAACAGCTTTAAGAAAAACAACCTGTTTTTAATTCCATTGGTATGGGGATTTTTATGGTGGTTTGGCGGAGGTCTTTTTGAAATACATGAATATGTTCCGGGCATTTACCTTTGGCAGGCTGCCATTGGATTTATTTCAGCAAGCTGTCTTGTGATGACCTGGCTTTGCTTTAAATTTAACTGGGCCGCTATTGATTATCCTTCGGCAATTCTGCCATTTGTGATCTTCGCAATTGTGGCGGCTGCTCTGGCAGATAAAATATCCTCAATTTTTTATCACCCGCTTTCAAACTATTACTGGATCTCCTATATCGTGGCCATCAGTATCGCGTACTATACGCTTTTCAGACATTCCCGTGAACGACACAAGAAATTGATTCATGCGTCCCATTGTTTTTTATTTTATGCTATTTTGCTGCTCGTTACCTGGGAATCCTCGGTGCTGATCAGGGAAATCACCCCTGTAAAATCCATCTGGCCTTCCATTTCATGGGGACTGATCCCGGGCATCATTGTTCTTTTTATGATAAAAGATAAAATTCCTTTATTCAAAAAAGCAAGACAAACGGAATCCCGGATCATTGGAGACGGCCTGCTGCCTGTTGTCGTGTGGCTGGGCACCTGGACTTCGATCATGTTCACCAGTCCGGGCAACCCTGATCCCCTGCCCTACCTTCCCATTGTAAACCCGTTAAGTCTTGTCCAGATCTTTTGCATCATGACGATCATAAAATGGAGCCTTGATCTGAAAAGATACAGCCAGGAAAACATACAGATGAGCGTTCAAGTCACTCAATACCTGTGCGCCGCACTGATTTTCTTATGGCTGAACACAATTATTGCACGAAGCATCCATTACTGGACACTGACGCCGTATCATCCGGATAACATGGCAAAATCCGTATATTTCCAGGCCAGTATTTCCATTTTATGGACCATTATTTCTTTAGGTGCCATGGTCCAAGCCAATAAAAAATATCTGCGGTCTATATGGTTCACAGGAGCCTGTCTTCTGGCGGTTGTGGTTGCCAAATTATTCTTGATTGACCTGGCAAAAATCGGCACGGTGGCGCGAATCATCTCTTTCCTTGTTGTTGGCGCATTAATGCTGGTGATTGGCTATTTTTCCCCGCTGCCGCCCAGGAAAAAGGAGGCCAACCAATGAAACGCCCTGTAAAACGGATCATTATTTTTTTCATCCTTATCCTTTTTTTACCTGCCTGGGCAGACCAGCTGACACCCATGGACTTTGCGTTTGGTATTAACCTGGATGTAAAAGAACCCGGAACGGTTTTCAAACTGCAGCCTCCCAGAGAGATGTATCAAAATCTTTGCAGAAAAGATTTTGGAGATATCCGTATTTTCAACAACCAAGGCAAAATGGTTCCCCACACGTTAAAAAGGCCTGAAATTGAAAGCGTGGAGCGTATAAAATCAGAAAAACTGGCGTTTTTCCCTGTTTTCAAATCCCAGTTGAAAAATCCAAATACGTTATCCTTGTACGTCAAAACAGACAACAAGGGTTCCATCATAAATTTCAACACACTGGAACCTGTAAACACAGATAAGAAACTCTCCTTTTTTTTGATTGATTTAACCCGGCTGGAACAGACACCGGACCAGTTGGAATTCAACTGGGGAAACGACGTAACGCCTTTTTCCGTAAAAACACATCTTGAATTTTCAAACAATCTTACAGACTGGAATACAATAAATACAGACACGGCTTTAGCCTCCTTAACATTTTCAAATCAAAGCCTTGTCAAAAACAAAATAAGCCTGCCGGGAAAAAAGATAAAATACCTGCGCATGACCTGGCCTCTGCTTTCAGATCCGACAGGTGAAAAAATAAAAGAAATTCATGCTCTTTTTGTCAACAAAGAAAAAAAAGACCGCAATCACTGGTATTCCATCAAACCTGTAAATTATGATCCGGACACCTTAACCCTTGAATACAGGATTGACGGATTTTTCCCGCTCAAGTGGGTGAACCTTGAATTGGCCGGTCAAAACAGAACGGTTAAGGGAATATTACAATCCAGGCCGGATACCGAGTCTGAGTGGAAAACAAGACACAGGGGATTATTTTACAACATTTCACTTGACGGTATGAGTTTTTCAAATCAGCCTGTCCGCATTGAAAACAGTAAAGACCCATACTGGAAATTCATCATTGATAAAAAACAAAGTCAAATTGATACCCCTTTTCCCCGGCTGAAACTGGGTTGGGTGCCCCATGATATTTATTTTTTAAACCAGGGCCACGGTCCGTTTACGCTGGTCTATGGAAACTATGACATACCTGTTTTAGAAAATCTGATAGACCCGCTTCTTTCAAACTTTGACAAAAACCGCCAGGCAGAAATGATAAAAACCATCCTGCCGGGAAAGCCCTATATCCTGGCCGGAAAAAAGGTTATAAAAAAACCATTTCCCTGGCAGAAATACAGTCTGTGGACAATCCTGGTGATGGGCGTTGCTATATTGGGTACAATGGCCGTCCGCCTCTCCAGGCAGATCAACACGGAAAAAAACAAATGATTATGCAATCTGTAGGAGCAATTTGCATAAAATTATACGTTGAGAGACAGTTTATCAGCAGATCAAAGAGGTTTTTTTATGAATATCAAAACAACTGACGCAGTCAATGAAACTGCAGCAAACATTGTGGAGAATCTTGCCTATCAAGTGGCGCTAAAACATGGCGGCGTGATTACGGTAAATCATCTGGCACCCTATCTTCCCCTGTCACTGGATTTAATCCAATCCTGCCTGGACAATATGACGGACGGACATTCCGTGATTCATCGTGAGCAGGACGGATTTCCTGTTTATGAATTTACAGGGGGGAAAAAAACAGATGAAGATCAGTGCCCTGATCCGCAGGATTGCTGCCTGTCCTGCACCACCGGTCTTGCGCCCGGAGAAAATATGCTCTGCATTGCGTGTCAGGATTTGCTCGAACAGGAATCGAACCGCCTGGCAGAGACCACGGGATGGCCGGCCAGGGCAGTATATGAGCATGAAATTCTATATCTGTCCGCGAAAAGCAAGCACCCGCAATCCGCTGCCCATCTGTCCGGATATTCCCGGTATACGCTTAAACGAATGCAGAAAAAATTAAAAACCATGGCATTGGCACACTATCTTAACGTTGATCTGGACAGCGACGCTGCAACACTTTTTTACAAATTTCCACAGATCGACTACCCCAAAGACCTGTACCGGAAAAACATGGCGCTTATCCTGAGCCATCCTGCATCCGTTGCCGAAGACATGGAACTCAAACTCATCCGTATCATATTGAGCTGTGCCGTTATGCTGCTTGTGATATTTATCCTTGCACTGATGCGCGTACCCCTGCCTTTATTAATCGGCTGTTTTGTGATAGCCGCCCCGGTCATTGCCCTGAAAATCTGGCGGCACAAGGATAAACCGCCTGATGATTAGATATAAAAAAAAGAGACCTGCAAATAATAACCAATTTACTTTTTGACCATGGAGGCCGAACAATGACATTAGATGACACTGAACTTTCCTCTGCCACAAAAATGGCAAGCCTGAAAACACTGCGCCGCCTTTTCGGGAACAATCTGCTGTGGGTCGCCGCAGCTTTGCTGGTACTGGTGATTCTCCTGCTGATATGTATCCGCGTCGGGCGTGTGGAAGGTACTGAAGTGGGCATTCTGTTAAACAAAATAAACGGGCATATTGAAGTTATCCCCCAGTCCGGGGTCCGTCTCTACAATGGTATCTCCCATGAATTTTATGTACTGGAAAAAACCTTGCAGACCCTGGACATGACCGGAAACAACCGGCTTAAGATAAAAACGATTGACGGCAGTGATGTGTATGTTGCACTGAAAGTGCAGTACCGCATCATTGCGGACATGGCGGAAAAGGTCCTGTTTACTTCCGGGCCGGGCGATCGTTACAAATACAAATGGGCGCATGATTATGTCCGGTCCATCTGCCGCGATCACTTAGGGGAACTGACAACCGAAGAATTTTATGATTCCGCCAAGAGAAACGCCCAGATCGTGAAAGCCAAACAGGAAGCCAAGGAGCGGCTGCAGCGTTTCGGCATTCAGCTGGATGACCTTGTCGTTCCACAAAAGCCCAGATTTTATGCAAAATATGAAGAACTGATCAAGAAAAAGAAGCTGGCAGACCAGGCCGTTCTGGAAGAACAGTCCAAGGCACTGGCTGCGGTGCAGATCAAGGAAACCGCCAAAGTGGATGAGACTGCCAAAAAAAATGTAGCGGTTGAACAATTCCGCGGTGAAATGGAAAAACTCGTTATCCAGGCAAAAGCAGAAGCGGAACGGGTCAAACGGGCGGCAGACGCATACCATAAAAAGACCACCGTCGGTGCTGATGCGGAATTCTACAGGCTCCAGAAAAAAGGTGAAGCCACCCTTGCCCGGAAAAAAAGTGAAGCACGGGGGATCGAAGCGTTGAAAAAAGCCCTGGAGGGAAAAGGCGGACGGAACATGGTAAAAATGGAATATGCCAAGAAGCTCAAAGACCTTAAGATCACGGGCCAGCCTTACATTGTGGAGAGCCGGACCGAACGGTTCGAACATGCTGCAGCCGCCTCCCAGGGCCGGAAGGAAACATCCAAGAAAAAAACATCAAAATAGATTAAAAAATATAAAAAGTTGTGAGGAGATCACATGAAGCGCATAAAATTGATCAGCATGTTAATTATCATTGCCGCCATCGGCACCTATTTTATATTGACAGCAACCGTGACCCATATTCCGGTGGGAATCGTGGGAGTAAGGACCCAGGAATATGCCCTTATCGGGAAAAAAGGCGTTGTCCAGGAAGATTTCTCCCCGGGATGGCACCGGGCCATCTGGCCCATTGATTCCTGGAAGTATTTTGACAGCACCGTCCAGACGCTGGAAATGACCAGAGATCCCCAAAGAGGCGACCGGAAAGGCCGGGATGACGTCCAGGTACAGTCTGCGGACGGGTATGCCGTATCTGTGGATGTCACCTTGAAATACCGGATCCAGCCGGGTAAAGCCCACAAGCTGTATGTGGATACGGGAAGCGGAAACCGGTACAAAACCATTGTGAGAAACGAGGCTGAAAAGACCTGTATCGCACAGTTCGGCGGAATGAAGACCGAGGATTTCTATAATCCCCATGTGCGCCGGGCCGTATCCAAGACTGCATTAAGCTCTTTGCAGGCCTCTTTAAAAGACAATTACGTCGAAGTGCTTGATCTTCTCATCCGCGATGTACAATTTGACCCGGAATATGAGCGCAAGATTCAGACCAAAAAACTGGCAGACCAGGAAGTTGAGGTGAATAAATCCCTGCAGCGGGCCAGGGAGATGCAGGGCAAAACCGATGTGATCGGCGCTGAAACCAAGCGGCTTATCAAAATCATCCAGGAAGAAAAAGAAGCCGAACTGGTCGGAATGAAGGCTCAGACCGACGTCACCATAGCTGCCATCAAGGCTGAATCGGAAAAATATGCCACACAGAAAAAAGCAGATGCAGACGTCTATGAAGCAAAAAAAGATGCAGAGGGAAGACTTCTGGTAAAGCAGTCCGAAGCTGAAGGAGAACGGCTGCGGAACCTTGCCATGCAGGGGGTCGGCGGGGAAATCATAGTTGCTCTGGAAGCGGCCAAAAACCTCAACCTTGAAAATGCCACGATTTCCACGGTGGAAAACGACCTGCTGGATATCAATGCCGTGGTTTCCAAACTGGGTGTTCCGGAAGGCAGGGGCAGGTAGATTCAATGAAAACGGTTTGATTCATTTGAGCCCGTATATGCCCGCATGATTCAGAAAGCAGAGCTGACATTTGATGTATCGGCTGCAGGCTTTGTGTCACCACCTGCCCGGTTGATGCCGTATCAATGTCAGCCGAATCAGGGAACAATTAAAACAGACCTTAATCCTTTCTTTTGAAAAACTATGTTTATATCTTTGAAAGGACCGGTTAAATAATACTCAAATATAAAATCTTAAATGATTTCCATGGCAATTAAAGTGATGTCGTCTTGAGCAGGTTCTTTTGTGATAAATTTATTCAATTCATCAAGCACTCTCTTTTTAAGTGCTTTAAGAGGAGTTTCCTGATTAGCATCCAGGATTTCTTTTAAACGTTCAAATCCAAATATTTTTCCATCAGGGTTTCGAGCTTCAATGATGCCATCCGTATAAACAAAAAGCCGATCCCCGGGCCCCATGGAAAGTGCTTGCTGGGTATAATCTGTGTCCCCATCTAAAAAAAGGGGAATATTCAGCGGTGATCCAAAAGTCTCCTTTGGTCTTTTAGGTGATCTGATATAAGACCAGGCTTTATCGGCTGCCCTTTTGAAAAGGACAGGGGGATGTCCGGCATAGGATATTCTAATTTCATTTTGGGGATTGTAATAAGCGACAACTGCCGCAGTAGCCATAGTCTCCAGATTCTGGCTGCAAATCATTTGATTCACCTCGTCCAAGATGACTCGACTATCATAATCTCACATGTGGGCTTTTAGTGAATCATAAACATATTGACTAATTTTCGAAACCGAACCGCCATGCCCGACAACATCTGCAATGGCTAATCTGGAAATACTGTCATTTTTGCAGACCCCTAAATAATAAATATCACCTCCTTTTCCTCCGCAACAAGCTTTTGAGAATATAGATGCAGTAAATTTGCCTGCTGAAATCTCTATATCCCTATCGTGGATACCGCCGAAAATATCCTTGCATTCAAGTTGGCCACGCGAATCGGCGATTGGGAAAGGTTCTTGCTTATCATGCATTTGTCACCCCCCTCTTGTTAGGAAAATGTATCTGCATTTATTCTTGAATAAGAATAAAATTCGTGGTCATTTCTGTCAATATAATAATAGGAAAGGAACCTAAACCATCATAATTTAACCCGGATTTCGTCACGATATCGTTGCCGTATATTAAAAAAAATATGGCTTTTGGCAGATCTTTTTTTTCTTGACCGCAACCGGAGAACACTTCATAATCATTCAAAACCGTTCTTTATAATTTCTTGAGACAATCTATGATTATATCTGAACAATTTACGATACTGTCCGGAAAGATGATACATGGAAAGCAATTAACAATTCAAAATTACAGGATTTCCTGAACACTATTTAACAGGTGGCTGGGGTATTTAAAACAAGGTGACTTTTTTCAATGAACAGATTTTTCAATTTGATAACAGGACCGGGACTGTTTCTCATGCTTCCGTCGGCAGTTTTTGCTGCGGACAGGAGTGCTCAAGATTATGGACGAACTACTGCCGGATATTTAATTTCAATACTGGCGGCCTGGGGGATTTATAAATCCATAGTCATTGCCAGGCGCGAGACCACTAATACCAAATGCGCAATATCTCTTGGGTTTTCGCTGGCAGGTTTTTTTCTCATTTACGGCGGGAGTGTTATCAAGCCACATTTTTCTGATTTTCGTATCATTGCCGTCCTTGCCGTGATTTTTGCCGGCGTCTTTTTTGTCACAAGCATGGTATTGGCTATCATCGGTCTGATTGAATACAATCAAAAATTCACCCAGGGTAAAAAACAGGCCATATGGGCCATTATTCTCAATTCTCTGGTTATTCTGCTGGTTGTATCCGGAATCCTGATCGGCATTGCCAGGCAGGCTGAGAAAAGAAAAGAAATGCATGCCATCGACAACGATACCGCACCGATTGTCAACCCTGATTTGAACTTTACAATGGAAGTGCCGGGCAAACCCTACGCAAAAATTAAACCGGAAACAATCAATCCTTATGCCAAACTCGCCTTCATGCGGGGAAAACCCCAGATTTTTTACATGCTGATCCCGGAGCGGATCGGTATTGATCAGGGAATGAAGACCCAAGACCTTTATGAGATTGCCCAGGCCGCCTTAAAGGGTGGATCCACCCGGTTGAAAATCGGGCCGCTGTCAAAAAAACAGATCAATGGTATGAACGGATTGTATTGTATTTCCGACGCCACCGTCAATAACCAGGATGTCAGTTATGTTCACTGGGTCTGTTCAACAAACGGATTCAGTTATCAGCAGATTGCGTTTTCAAAGATAAAAGACAAAGCATTGCTAATAAAAGAAGCGGAAAAACTCTTTTCAGCTTTCAAACAGATTGACCGGAATACTGTCTGCTATTCCCAAGGTTCGATACCTCTGGAACATTATGAATCCGGGCAGTTCGGATATGCCCTGAATCTGCCGCAGACCTCCTGGTTAAAATGGTCTGATGTGAATAAAACAATTCCAGGAGCCGATATTGGCGGAAAAACCGGAGACAATGGCGCAGCTTTCATTATTTCACCAATATCTCTGGAACAGTTCCACCCGGGTGATGAAGCAATTATAGCGGCCTTCCTGCAATCTCTGGCAATAGACAGGGATGATCAAACGCTCAGTCTTTTATCCGACCGGCAGTACATCAGCTTCCATGATTATATCTTTGCATATTCAAGAACTAAAAAAGGCAGTTCAATTAATTACAGGATTAAAATCTCAGTGGGTCCGACTGCAGCCTTTTTAATATCAGTGTGGGCTGATAAAAAAAATTCAGCAATTGACCGTTTTTTTGAACAGATTGCTGACTCAATACAATATATTAAGCCCCGCCCTTTTTCAGATTCCCAGCGATTCGATTCCCATGGGAAAAAGGTCATGGCAGATATCGTTAACCGGGTGGGTATCATTTTTGAAAACAATCAAAATTATGAGCAGGCGGCAAAATATTATCCTCTGGCCATTGCCTTTGATCCGGCTGATGAAATTTTCTGGGATAATGCCATGAAAATTTTTAATCATCAAAAGAAACACGAACAAGCTGTCGGGCTTTTAAAAAAATATGCTCAGACGAGCCGTCTGAGCAATAACACGCTGGCCTGGTTTGCATGGCACCTTGGCCAAACCGGCAGTAAATCCGAAGCCGTGGAAAAATATCAACAGCTGTTTTCCTCAGGATATACCAATACGGAAGATTTTAAATATTATATGCAACTGCTGGTTGAATCAGGTGAGCTTAAAGCGGTAGACCCGGCATACGAGGCCTATCTCAAGCAGGAGGAAAATCCAAAGCTTCGACTCCACCAGGCCCAAACCTGGTACGGGCAGAAACAATTTGAAAAAGCCCTGTCTGTTCTGGACAAACTGGATCAGAAATCACCGGATATTATTATAGAACGAATTTATAATCTGCAGGAACTGGGACGGCACAGGGAAGCAATGGAATTATGCAGCCTGCTGATAAGCAAAAACACGCATGCCGGAGACGGATATTATTTAAAAGGAAAGTCAGAATATTTTCTTAAATGGTACACAAAGGCAAAAACTTCGTTTGAGAAATCATTGGCATATTTCCCGGGAAATACAACTATCAACGGGTATCTTAAGGAATTGTCCGGCATTCTGGGACAGGGGGACAATTCAATTATAAAAAAGAAAATTCTGCCCGTGCCGCTGCCTGAAGAGGTGGCCAAACAGATGCTCATACCGGTTGACCCCGACTATGTAAAGGGAGACGGAGCCTATTATCTGCAGCACTGCTTCGGATACAAATGGGAGCCGGACGGTGTTGTGAAAACCACCCTGCGGCATAAAATCCATATTGTAAATTCAACCGGAGCCAATGATTTCAGCACCTATTCCATCAATTTCAATCCGCTTTATGAGCAGGTCCATGTCAACAGCCTTCTGGTCCGGGATAAAGAAGGCAAAAAGATCGCTGAAGGAAACTTAGACAGCTATTTTATTGTAGACCGGGATAATTCAAATCTCAAAACCCATGAGCGGACGCTGAACATGCCTATCCCCCAGCTTGTTCCAGGTTGTACCATTGAAATCGTTGCAACCAAAATCCTGGGAAATTATGATCAATTCCCGTTTACGGAAAGGTTTCTGGCAGGCAGACACCCTATTGTTAACAGTATGGTCTATGTATTGGGAGATGCTGAAAAATTTGATGTAAAAGCCGGGAACGGGGTAAAAACCAAGGTACTGAACAATGGTAAAATGGCCTATATATCCACTCCGATGAAATACCGGAGAGAGCCCAACCAGCAGCCGTATCAATTAATACTGCCCTGTGTCTACATAAACGGAAAAGGCATGGACTGGGCCCGGCAGGGGGAAAGCTATTTAAAAAAGATACAAAAACAATTGACAATTACGCCGGACATTAAAAAACTGGCTTTGAGCTTGATAGGTAAAACAGATACAAAAAATGAAAAAATTGCAAAGCTGTACCGCTATCTGCAACAAAATTACAAATACCTGGGGATTGAATTCGGATCAAGAGGCGAAATCCCTTACGAAGCGTCAAAAACGGTAAATAATAAATTTGGTGACTGTAAAGATCATGCAGTGCTCTTCCATCACCTGCTTGAAAGTGCCGGCATCCCCAATTACCTGGCATTGGTAAACTCTGATCATCCAGTGATAAAAGAGATGCCGTCACGGGACCAGTTTAACCACATCATCAATTATATCCCGGGGACAACCGACCGGTTTCTGGATGCAACTGATAAAGACTCAGCCGCGGCTCTGTCAGCCCCCACCTATCTGGCAGGCTTTCAGGCTTTAATTTTAGAACCGGATAATATCCGTTTTTTGAAAATACCGGAATACAATCCACAGGAGACACACATTCATGTAAACAGAACCTTCCATGTTGAGGACAGCCTTCTGCATGTTAACGAAACCCTGGAAATGGACGGGCATTATGCTGCATTTATGCGCGGTTTTCTCAAGAGCAGAAATGCTGACGGCCGTCAGAGCTGGGGACAGGCAACGATCCAGGCATATTATCCGTTTGGCCGGCTGGAAAAAATCGTTATTAAAAACCTCATGGAAAATGACAAACCCATTATCATTGATTTTTCTTATACGGTTTCCGGGAGGATTCAAGCTCTTAAACAAGAATTAATTGTAAATACAACCGGCATCTGGGAACCCTATTATCTGTTTTCCGAGCCGGTTAATGACCGTAAAACGAAATTTGAAATCAGACTGCCGTTCCTGTTTTCCAGTCATACTGAAATGAAAGTACCGGATGGCTTTTCAATCAGTGAAGATTCGAAAAATCCTTTATCATCCAAAACGGAATTTGGCGCATTTGACATAAAATTCGATCCCGGGGAAACAGCCCTGGCCTATCATCTGAAGCTGACTGCTTTTAAAGGAGTCTTCCCCAAGGATGACTATCAGGCATACTACCGGTTTAAACAAGACATTTTGCAGGCAGCCGCGCCTAAAATTTCATTGACGATGACGAATTAAAAGAGAATACCCGGTCTGACAATTACGTGACCGGGAAATCCAGATTTTTTATAAAATCATTTTGAAATTCAACATCACACGCGAGGTCAATTGTTCCAACCACGCCGACAATGCAGCCGGTAAAACTGTTCATGGGTATCCTTATTACATTTTTCGATTATGCTTTTCAAGCTCCGGTCTTGTCAAGAGGATTTAGAAGATCATAACTTGTGCATACAAAAAAACAAATGCCTGTGGTATTATGGGAAAATAAATTGGATTTAGAACTATAATCCAAGGGAATTTTATGAGCAGCATTCAGCGTTTTTTAATTCAGAACATGCTTTACGTGGCGGCAGCCTCTACCCTGCTCTTATCCCTTGTATGGATCCTGAACGAGTATAATTCTTTTCAAAAAGAGACTCGCATGATCCGGGAACAATTTATTACCCGGCAGAAACTGTCGCTCAAAAAAGAAGTCAATCAGGTCATTGACTATGTCAACTATATGCGCGGACAAACAACAAAGCGGTTGCGCAGCCAGATCAAAGAACGAACGGTTGAGGCATGTGCCGTCGCCCAAAACCTTTACGATAACTATAAAGGCAAAAAATCTTTGGCGGAAATCCAGGAAATCGTCAAAGAGGCGCTGCGGCCCATTCGGTTCAATGAAGGCCGGGGATATTATTTTGCTTTTTCCATGGATGGTATTGAACAGCTCTTTGCCGATCATCCGGAAATGGAAGGAAAGAACATGCTCAATGTCAGGGGAGCCAAAGGCGAGTATGTTGTAAAGGAGATGATCGATATATTAAAAACGCAGGATCAGGGATTTTATCAATATACCTGGTTCAAACCCGAAGCAGCCGGAAAAGATTATTTAAAAATTACCTTTATCAAATATTTTGAACCCTTTGGCTGGGGAATCGGTACCGGCGAGTACATCGAAGATGTCAAAGCACGGATTCAGGACGAAATCCTCAACCGCCTGATCAATATCCGGTTTGGTGATGAAGGGTATTTTTTCGGCAGTGTTTACGGCGGAAGCCCCTTGTTTACCAACGGAGAAATCACCAGAGGTTCCGGCAGCATCTGGAAATTGAAGGATCCGACAGGGATATTTCTGATTCAGGAACAGAACCGTCAGGCCAGGAAAAAAGACGGCGGTTTTATTCATTACCAGTGGCGGAAGCTTGGATCCCAGACATTGTCGCCCAAATTATCCTATGTCAATGATATCCCTGAATGGGAATGGATTATCGGGGCCGGTGTCTATCTGGACACCGTAGAAACCGCCATAAAAAACAAACGGGAGTCACTCTTCAAGGGCTTTATTGAAGATGCATTGACAAGTTTTTCCATTCTGCTTATTCTTGCCGTCACCATTTATTTTGCTGTCCTGTCCAAGACCAGAAAAATCAGGAACGGCATTGACCGGTTTTCCACTTTTTTTGAAAAAGCGTCTATAGAGCCGACTCTGATAGACCCGGACTCTTTCCAATTCACAGAGTTCCGGCAGATTGCCGAATCCGCCAACCATATGGTTGAAAAAAGACTGGAGGCTATAAAAGCCCTCCAATTAAGTGAAAAACGTTATGCTGCCATTACCAATTCAGCCGGGGATTCTATTTTCTGTAAAAACGAAAAACGGCAATACACTTTTGTCAACAAGACAATGGCCGATCTTTTCAAGACAGTTCCGGAGGAATTGATCGGAAAAACACCGGAGCAATTGTTTGATGCGGAAAATGCCGAAATTATCAGACAAGTTGACGATCGAACCTTTAACGGGGAAAAAGTTAACGAAATCCGGACACTGAACCTTGGCGGAAAAGAAATGACATTCCACACCATCCAGGTCCCACTGGAAATTATAGATGATAAAGTGGTCAGCATCAGCGGTATTGTCAGGGATATCACGGAGCAGAAGAATGCCGAAGAGGCCAGACGAACCGCTGAACAGAGAACGATAGAACAGGAAAAACATGCCCTGGTCGGTCAGATCGCCGGAAAAATTTCACACGACTTCAACAATATCCTGGGTGTCATCATGGGCAACTCGGAGCTGGCCCTCCTCCAGTGCAAGGATGAGAATGTAGCCCGGACGTTGAACCTGATCCTCGGCCAGACCCACCGGGGGAGAAATCTGACCAGGAACCTGACTGCCTTTGCCAAGGACCAGGAACCCAAACAGGAATTTTTTCTAATGGATGAAAAGCTGGACCTGGTGATCACTCTGTTGAAAAAGGAAATAGAGAACATTGAGCTGACACGCAATTACCAGGCCGGTCTTCCCGAAGTACTGGCTGATCCGGGCATGATTGAACATGCGCTTGTCAACCTGATTCAAAATGCGGTTCACGCCTTGAGCACCACAGCCTCCCCACGCCTTAAAATCCGTGTATATACGGCGGACGATCTTGTATGGTGTGACATTGAAGACAACGGCTGCGGCATTCCCAAAGAACATCTGAACGATATCTTTGCCCCGTCTTTTACATTGAAGGGCAGCAGGGACACAAAAGGTGTTTATGAAAAATCGATCAAGGGCACAGGATATGGACTGGCCAATGTTAAAAAATATATGGAGCAGCATAAAGGCAAAATCAAGGTCGTATCGGAACCGGGAAAAGGAAGCACTTTTTCAGTCGGGCTGCCCATTGCTAAAAAAGAACTCACTTTGCTGGAGATCTCTTCTTATGAAAAAATTTCAATGGTATCAGGAAAATATATCCTCATTGTTGAAGACGAAACCGCCATTGCCGATGTCCAGTACAGACTTCTCACCGGCAAACCCTGCTGTCACACAGTGGATGTGGCGCACAACGGCAAGACAGCGCTTGATCTGATTTCCAGGAACGCGTATGATTGTATCAGTCTTGACTATATTCTGCCCGGAACCATCAATGGGATGGATATTTATAACGCTGTCAGACAAAAGAGCACTACTCTGCCGGTGCTTTTTATCTCGGGTAACATCGAATTCCTGCAGTCCATTAAAACCCTTAAAAATGAGGATGCATTTCTGGAACATGTTTCAAAACCGGTTGAAAATACCGTTTATATCGACCATATCAACATGCTGCTGCAGCGCTGCGCTGATATTTGAAGCAACGCGGATTGATCACGCCCGTGCCAGGACCAGGGCATGAACCCTTGCAGCACCGGAGTCAAGCAAAAGTGCTGCTGCTTCATTGCAGGTGGCGCCTGTGGTCAGCACGTCGTCCACCAGGAGAATGGACCGGTTGTTTATCTTTTCCTGATCTATGATGGAAAATGCATGTTTTAAATTTGTTTTTCTTTGTTCCACATCAAAACCGGTTTGGGACTCTGTTTTCTTTTTTCTGATCATGGCATGGATATCAATGTCCCACGCCGGGGCAGTTCTGAACCGTTTGTAATACAATTGTTTGAAATTGCGGACCAGCAGATAGGCCTGGTTAAATCCACGCTGTTTTAATTTTGCCCGGTGCAGCGGGATCGGCATGATAAGATCCACAGAAGTTATCTCATGGAAATGATCCAAAAACGTTTGAAACAGTAAACGCTCCAAAACCTTTGCCAGGGATAATTTCGACTGATATTTAAACAGCGGGACAGCCTGTTTTATGATACCGTTGTATTCAGACACTGCCCGGATTTTTTCAAGTTTCAGAGGTGTTTTTAAACAATTCCCGCACACAGAGTTTTCCAAGTGACCGGCAGGCAGTTGAATACCGCAATTTATGCAGTATGGACGTTTTATCCGGTGAAACCCGACCCCCAGGCAGTGGTCGCAGAAACAGCTTTCCAGAGCATACGGCATTAAGGTTCCGGCATCCATGTAAATTTTGCATTTCAGGCATTTGGGAGGGTACAGCAAAGTTTCCAGGGCAAGGGCCCCTTTTTTCAGCCACCTGAAAACCGATTGTTTTTCATGATTTTCCCTGAAAGACATCATATACTTTAATTTTTTATTTGGTGTTGACCCATTCCGGGACCCAGAAGGGTTCAAGATCATCAGCCATTTTTACCACGGGTTTTACATCTATAACAG
>JBNKNP010000029.1:0-6280 GCA_050293905.1 Desulfobacteraceae bacterium
CTGGATTTTATCTATTTTAATTGCAGCACCATGGCTGTCCGGGAAGGGATATACAGGCTCAGCAGGTTGTCAGCTTCTGTTTTGTCAGAATCTAAAAATGTAAAATATGTCTGATCAGATACCAGCCGTCCGGCGCCTGAAAACCGGCTCTCATCTGAATGAAACAACAGGTTGTACTTGCCGGGCGGCGCTGCAAACATATAATCCGTGTAAGAATCAGTTGGATGAAAATTAAAGACAAAGACCAAACCTTTACGCGAAAATGAGATGATTTTATCATCCCCATGAATATGGAGAAGTTGAAGATCCCTGTCGGAAAAAAGATCGGCTGATACAATCATATCGATCATCTGCCTGTCAAAGGCATACAAGGCGGAATAATGCAGATTCCGGTCATATTTCAAGGACCACTGGCGCCGGGCATAATCATAGGAAAAAAAATTGTGATGGGCGGGAAAATCTACCCATTCCGGGTGTCCGAATTCATTCCCCATAAAATTGAGATACCCTGAATCTGCCGTGGCAGCCGTAATCAGCCGGATCATCTTATGCAGGGCAACGGCCCTGAATGTTGTCAGACTGGTATTCTTTTTTTCCATGGCCGAATAAATCATTTCGCCCATCAGGCGCATCATAATGGTCTGATCGCCCACCAGGGCCTGATCATGGGATTCTGCATAGCTGATGGTGTGCTCTTCTTCCCGCTTGCTGGTCAGCTCATACCAAAGCGTATCCATTGGCCATTGTTCGTCCCTGTATTCTTTCAGCAATTTGATCCAGAAATCGGCAATTCCCATGGCATACCGGAAATCAAAGCCGATACCCTCTTCTGCGGCCGGAGAGGCAAGTCCGGGATATCCGCTGACATCCTCGGCAATTGTGATACAGCCGGGATTGATCTTATGGGCCACCTGGTTTGCAAGATAGAGATAGGACAGGGCTTCCGTATCCAGATCATTTTGGAAATAATCTTCATAACTGGTGAACGCCCGGCCAAGGCCGTGATCTTCAAACAGCATGGACGTGATGCCGTCAAACCGGAACCCGTCTATATGGAAGTCTTCAATCCAGTACCGGATATTGGATAATAAGAATTTAAGTACATCCTGTTTTGCATAATCAAAACATCGGGAATCCCATAAACGGTGATACCCTTTGGGGCCGTCATGAAAAAATTGATACACTGTTCCGTCAAATTTTGAAATTCCTTCCACCTCATTATTCACGGCATGGGAATGGATAATATCCATCAACACCCGTAGCCCGGCCTGATGCGCCGCATCTATCAGGCTTTTGAGTTCATCCGGAGTGCCGAAACGCGAAGACGGCGCAAAGAAATTAGACACATGATATCCAAAAGATCCGTAATACGGGTGTTCCTGTATGGCCATCAATTGAATGGCCGTATACCCGGCATCAATGATTTTGGGCAGGATGTGATGTTCAAATTCCTGATAGGTCCCCACCCGCCCTTGTTCCAGCGCCATTCCCACATGGGCTTCATAGATCAGAAGCGGTTTTTCCTTTGGTGTAAACAGCTGGATTTTCCATTGATATTGCTGACCAGGCTGCCAGACCTGGGCATTAAAAATCAGCGTGCCTGCATCCTGGACCACCCGGGTGGCAGCAGTGGGAATACGATCGCCCTCCCCGCCCTGCCAGACGATTTTCAGGCGAAAAAGATCCTCATGGGCAAAGACTGATCTGTCAAACCGCCGTTCAAACACGCCGTCTTGTTTCGATTCAAGTTTAAAGTCTTCCTGTTTTTCCCAGCCTGATGCTTCGCACAGGATATAGATCTCCCTGGCATTGGGGGCCCATTCCCTGAACAGCCAGCCCTCTGTTTCAAGGTGCAGCCCAAAACGATGATGATAATCGCAGAATGCAATCAGGGAACCGTTGCCTGCTTTTTTTAAGGCTGATTCAACAGATAGGGCATGTTTTTGCCGCGAAATGATAACAGGCACAAAGGGGGCCAGGTAGGGATCTTTTAAATGGGATGATTTAGACAAGAAAGGGCCTTTCCAGCATTTTTTCATACAGGTTGATATAATCTTTTGCGCACCTGGAGTGATTAAATTCAAGCACACTTTCGACCATGATCCGGCGGATCTGCTTTTCTTTGATCTTCGGATCAAGATGATGAAAGTTCATGGCTTCATCCACCGCCCATTTCAGGCCTGCGGCATCATGGACATTGAACAAAAATCCATTGCCGGCATTATTCTCAGGATTCAGCTCAGTGATGGTATCATGCAGACCGCCGGTGTCATGGACCACCGGCAGAGTCCCGTAAATGCCGCCCACCATCTGGGGCAGGCCGCAGGGCTCAAAGGAAGACGGCATCAGCAGATAATCGGCCGCAGCAAAAGCCTGGTGTGAAAGGCCCTCGTTAAAGCCGCATACACTGATCCGCCTTCCAAGATCATGAAATTGGACAATATCATGGAAATGCTGCTGGTATTCCCCATTGGCCACAAAAACGACCTGAAGTTTGTCATTCCAGTATTGAGATACCATATCATACAGAATCTGTGCCACAAGCTGGCAGCCTTTCTGTACCGGATCCAGCCTGGAAGGCCAAAAAAACAGCACTGCATTTTCATCCTGCTCCAACCCCAGAATTTCCTGGATGTAGCGTTTGTTTTTTGCCTTATTTTGTTTATGATTTTTCGGACCGTAATTATACCGGATCATATCATCCACGGTCGGATTGAATTCAGGTTCCGGTGCATTTAATATCCCTGCGGCACAACCGGCATGAAATTTATTCGACAGTTCGGTCTGAAGGCAGGGTTCAACAAACGGATGACGATTTTCAACAATTTCTTCTAAAAAAGTCGGGCTTACCGTATTCACATAATGAGAAGCAAACACACCGGAAGTTAAAAAATCAACCCGGTTCCAGTCCCGGCTTTGTTCGTAATTCACCGGTGGGGTTTTTAAAAACAGCCATTGCCAGAAAGCAGCCGCATCAATGCCCCTGTCTTCTATTTCAGCCATGGTTGAGGTCATGGTGTGGATATTGTGAATGGTAAACAGACACGGAATTTCAAGATATCTGGCCATGGAGGGAATCAACCCGGTCATCCAGTCGTTACAGTGAATGATATCCGGCTGAACCCTGGGTATAATATTGTTGATGACTTCCCGTTGAAACGCCAGGGAGACCATTAAATCCTTGCCTGAATAGCCTGAGTAGACATTATCCAGATAATAAAAGGCCCGGTCCTCAGCCAGATGGATCCGTTCATCATCCAGCCGTTTCCTGATCTTGGCAAGTTCCTTATTGTGAACTTTTGTCGTACGGTTGTCAAACATGGACCGGTAATCCGGAAGGGCCACATGAACATCACACTGCAGATCATATAATGCGCTGATCAGCGCAGCAGACACATCGGCAAGCCCGCCGGCCTTGGCTGAATAGTTGGTTTGTTCTCCCATGCCTTCGGGCAGATAAGTTACCTCGGGCGTGACAATCAGAATTCTGGGTTTTTGTGTCATGGTTATTTTCCCATAGGCTTAATGTTTATCATTGCCTGAAACGCTACCATTACCTGCCCATGTAATCAGACTGGGTGTATACCGCAGCACCTCGTCTCCCTTGGGAATGACACGGGCGGTGTAGCCGAACCGTCCTGAATCGGAACAGGTAATGGTGCAGGCATAGATATGAACCCCGTCCGGAAGGGTTTCCTGGAGCCACATGGCTTCAGCCCGGCTGCCTTCCATTTTCTCCAGGGTCCGGATCTTTCCGTAATAAATCTGGACTTCAACTTCATCCGGTTCCAGCTCACCTAAAAACACTTCCAGGGTAATCCTGAATGTATCTCCCACGGTGAACTCTGATTCTGTCTGTTGTTTTGGTGTGGAAACACGAATATTTTTCCACAATGACATCAGCCTGGATTCTGTCAGAGCCAGTTCATTGGCTTTCATGGCATTATCCTGGGTCAGCCTTTTAAACTGGGCAGCCGCCGGTGTATAAAACCTGGATGAATAATCCCTGACCATCCGGTCACTGGAAAAATCATTTATGGCCATGATCATGGCTTCCTTCATCATACGTATCCATTCAAAAGGAGGATTACCCCGCTTCCGGTCGTAAAACTTGGGAATCACATCGTTTTCAAGAATATTAAACAGGGCCTGGCTTTCCACTTCATCCTGGTAGTCATGGTTATCGTATGAATCACCGTTTCCAATGGACCAGCCTCTTGTTTCCTGGTACCCTTCACACCACCAGCCGTCCAGAATAGACAGATTCAGGCCGCCGTTTGTTGCGGCTTTCATTCCGGATGTACCACAGGCTTCATTTGGCCGTCTGGGGGTGTTCAGCCAGACATCACATCCCTGGACCATATACCGGGCGATATTGATATCATAGTCTTCCAGAAAGACGACCCTGTGACGAACTTCGCTGCGGTTTGCAAACTCAACGATCCGTTTGATAATATGTTTGCCTTCGTGATCATTGGGGTGTGCTTTGCCGGCAAAAACAAGCTGAATCGGCTGTTTTTCATCATTAATCAGCCGGATCAGCCGATCCATGTCCTTGAGCAGCAGACCTGCCCGTTTATAGGTTGCAAATCGGCGGGCAAAGCAGATGGTCAGCACTCTGTGATCCAGAACGTTTGCGACTTCATCCAGAACATTTCTGGCTGCATTCCATCGTTCATGCTGGGCCAGCAGCAATTGCCGGCATTTTCTGATCAGATTTGACCGGTCCATTTCATGAACATGCCAGAGGTCTGCATCTTCAATATTCCTGATCCGTGAAATCAGGTTGGGATTGGATAGCCGGTTGGCCCAGTCTGACGACAGGTACCGCACAAACAAGGAATGCTTATGCCGGGAAAGATATGAACTGATATGCACCCCGTTGGTGATATGGGAGATGGGAGTTTCATCCACCTCATGTCCCGGCCAGAGATGCTGCCACATGTCTCTGGCCACCCGGCCGTGAAGCCTGCTCACACCGTTTAAATAACCTGAAAACTTTGCCCCCAGGATAAACATGGAAAATTTTTCATCTCCTTTGCTTTCCGGCGGGCTTCCCCAGGAAAGAACCTCCCGGGTTGAAAGCACAAATTTTTCAGCATAGGGGATAATATAGGGAAGAATCAATTCTTTGGAAAATTCGTCATGACCGGCAGCCACCGGTGTATGGGTAGTGAAGACCCCGGTTCTTTTACAGATCTGGTAAGCACTTTGATAGCCGATATTATACCGGTCCATTAAAATGGAAATCCGCTCCAGCCCGGCAAATGAACAATGTCCTTCATTCATATGACAGATATTGGGAAAAATATCCATGGCCTTTAAGGCCTTGACCCCGCCGATTCCCAGCAGTATTTCCTGGGCCAGGCGGTTTACACCGTGACTGTCATACAGTCTGGATGTAATATTCCGAATCTCTTCGGAATTTTCAGTCAGATTGGTGTCCAACAGCAGCAGCCTGATCTTTCCGATTTTAATCTGCCAGACACAGGCTTTGATATTGCCCAGGGGCCCCGGAACTTCAACAATAATATCCAGTCCTCCATTATCCTGCACCTTGCTCAGCGGCAGTTCAAACACATCATTGATGGGATAGGTTTCCTGTTGCCAGCCGTTATGATCCAGGTACTGCCTGAAGTATCCTTCCCGGAACAGCAGTCCGATCCCTGTTAACGGCAGGCCAAGGCTGGAGGATGCTTTCAGATGGTCGCCGGCAAGCACGCCAAGTCCGCCGGCAAAAAAAGGCAGAGATTCGTGAAGACCGAATTCCATTGAAAAATAGGCAAGGGTTTCCTTGGAATTAAAATCAAAACTACTGACCTGGGGCACGATTGAAAACATGGCTTCAAATTTGGCTTTTACCCGTCTCAGATGACCCAGAAAACTTTCATCTCTGGACAACTCATCAAACCGTCTCTGGGAAATATAGGATAAAAACGCCACTGGATTTTTCCCAACTTTTTCCCAGTAAGCCGGATGAATCCTTTGAAATAATTCAATGGCTTCATGGTTCCAGCACCACCATAAATTCCGGGCAAGATAATTTAGAAAAGACAATTGTTCGGGAATGGCTGGATATACTTTATAAATTTGCATGGTATCCATGATGTCTGGCTACCTCCTATTCTTGCTGATCTGACAACTTGTAAACAACTCTGGCCGCCTCACTGACGCCCCAGGCCTGCGCATCGCATCCCCTGGGCGTATGCGGATAATCTCCGTCCAGGATTTCAGGAATGTATCCTGCAGCCCCTTTTCGCATTAACCCGATGACGCTGCC
>JBNKNP010000030.1:0-5430 GCA_050293905.1 Desulfobacteraceae bacterium
ACTCCGGCTGAAACCACCAGCTCATGAAACGTCGGCATATATTCGGTGACATGGTGCAGCGGAGACGGCACAAAGCCGCCGGCAATCATGCCCAGCCCCTTGTCGATCCACGTCCCTGTAATCACAAGCAGGCAGGCAAAAACCAGGGTATGGTGATTTTTACGCATGGCCGGGATAATCAGCAGGAGAATGGCCAGGGCCATGCAGATCACCGATGTCCACATCCACGGTACCAGGGCATGGTGGCCGTGGCGCCCGGTGTACAGGTATTTGATATGGTCTATGTGGGACGGGATACCGGAATAAAACACCACAAAGACCTCGCAAACCAGGAAAAATACGTTGGCAATCAAGGCATAAGTCACGATCACGGCAAGAGTTTGAACGGCTTCATCGCCCGGATCAAACCGGGTAACTTTTTGGATATACAGGCACAGCAGGATCAAAATCGAAGGGCCGGCCGCAAAGGCAGATGCCAAAAAACGCGGTGCCAGTACCGCAGTGAGCCAGAATCCCCTGCCGGGCAGACCGCAGTAAATAAATGCCGTGACCGTATGAATGGAAAAGGCCATGGGAATTGACAAATAGATCAGCGGCTTGATCCAGACGGGCGGGGCTGAATCGTTCCGTTCGGCTTCAAGCACCTTCCACCCGATGATAATGTTCAAAACAAGATAACAGGAAAGGACATTCCCGTCCCAAAACAACATGGAATGCAAGGTTGGATGCAGAAAAACATTCAGGGCACGCATGGGCTGTCCCAGGTGAACCAGGAGGTATAACAGGCACATGACAAGACTGGCCACGGCCAGAAATTCTCCCAGGATGGTGATTTTTCCGAATGTTTTGTAATTGTGAAGATAATAAGGCAGCACCAGCATCACTCCGCCGGCAGCCACACCGACCAGATAGGTCATCTGGGCAGTATAAAATCCCCAGCACACATCCCTGCTCTGGCCTGTCAGCATCAGACCGTATTTCAGTTGTTCCGTGTAAAACCAGCCGCCCAGCGCCATCACGGCAGCAAGGCCTGTTATCCATATCCAGTAAGTTTTACTCCCTTTCAAGGCAAGTTCCAGCATCTGTTATCTCCCTTAAAGTTTTGCATGGTAAAAAGTTATTTTCAGGAGAAATATATCCTGCCGGACTAAATATTAACTAAATTATAAGAATATTTTTTGTGAAAAAAATACGCCAAAGCGAAGTTTGCATTGGAGAATCCTGAAAAGGACTACCGGGTATTGGTCAATTGACTGACCAGGTCTTTGATGTCTGAACGGACCGGGCAATCCATCTCAAGGGCCAGGCTTTCGTATCCGGCATAGGTCCGGATGACACCGGCCAGATCCCCTGTCTGTCCGTACAGGCGGATCAGTTTTTTAATGATTTTTTCATCAAAAGGATCGACAGACAGGCATTTTTGGGTATAGATACAGGCATTTTCAAGATCTTTCATGGTTTCATACCGGTCTGAAATCGATTCTAGCACGGTTTTATATTCCATGGCAAAAGCAGTCCTTTTTTCCATGCACCAGTCCTGGTACGGGTCTTCCTCAAGGAACCGGCCGTTGTACAGTGATTGGGCATACACCAGGCATTCAAGTTCCTTTTCAGGTGACAGGCCTCCTTTGTTCACGGATTTCAGGCAATTTAAGAACGCTTCAGTATCAATCCGTATCCGTGAGTCATCGAACAGGCGGTACAACTCTTTTTTCCGTTGGATATAGGCGGATGGTGCTTTTGGCGGCAGCCCGGGTTCAAGGGTTTTCCGCAGGGCACTCATGGCCATGTTAAACCGGCTGCCGGTCTTTTTGATATCCTCATCCGGCCACAGCATATCGATGAGGATTTCCCGGTGAATAAACCCACGGCTGCGATGGGCTGCCAGATATTTTAATATCATCAGGGCATTGGAACTTTTAAATTGCGAACTGTCAATGGGGATGCCCCCTTTCCTCACTATAAATTTTCCCAAAAGGGACAGGTCCAGCACCGGAACGGCTGCAGCAGCCGCATCGATATTGAATATACGTTTAAGACAGGTTTTTGCCTGTTTTGTGAGCCGGATATCAAAAGGCTCCGACAATGTAATGACCGGCAGCAGCCAGTCTTTTTCTTTTTCAACGAACCGATCATAGGCATATTCCTCACACAATGCCATGGCCGATGACAAGTGATCTCCGGCCCGCTCTGGCTTCCGGGTCCTAAGCAGGATTTCGGCGGTCATCATATGATTGTCAAACAGATGAAACCCGGCAGTCTGCAGCCGGCCCCTGGACTGTTCAAGATAATCAAGGGCAGTGTCATATTCCTTTTCAAGAAGAAAGATACGGGCCAGGCTGTTTTCCAGAATTCCCCGGGTGATGATCAGTCCGTGTCCGGTGATGATGTCCAGGGCCTGATTCAAAAGCTGCTTTGCCTTTAATAATTTTTTACAGGCAAGAAATACCCGGCTGTGTACTTCCCAGGCACTGGCAAGCCCCCACCGGTTGCCGGGTGCTTCAAACAGCGCAATACTGTTCCCGATTAAAGCAACTGCACGATCCAGCTCGCCAAGACCGATACAGTTCTGAGCCCACGCCAGATAAACCCATGCCTTGCGGCTGTCGGTCAGGACCATTTTTTCGCAGATATCGATCCCCTTTTTACCGAAGTCGCAACCGCCGTTAAAATCACCTGAAAAATAACAGTCCGCACTGAGCTGGTAATAGATCAGGGGCAGGCAGGGATCGATTTTAAGATCAGAAACCCGTTGCAACAATCTGCGGCTCAATTGAGCAGAGCCTTCAAAATCCCCTTTGAAATAAAGAATATGGGTTAATGACGTATCTATGAGGGCACGGGAGGCGTTGCGTTCAAAATCGGGATATTTGTCAATGACCTGTACGGCGGCATCATAATAATTCATGGATGTTTCAAACTCGCCCAGGACCGACGATAAAAAGGTTAAAAAAGTCATGGCCATAACATAGGTTGTGGATTTCGGTTCCACATCCTCTATGACCTGTTCCATCAAAAGTTTGGCTTCTCTGACATGACCGGTAAAATAGTACTGGCTGCCAAGTTCCACCAGGCAGGCAACCATCTGTTCAGCTTTGCCCTGTTTTTTAAACGAATGGTGGGCCTGAATAATCAGATCCATTGCCCTTCGGGAATCACCGAAATGGGAAAAGAGCTTGGCCTGGACCAGCAGCAGCTTCGGGTTTTCTGCAATCACTTCCTGCGGGATTTTATCCATGCACTGGCTTAAAAAGAAAAGCTTGCCTTCCAGCAAAAATTTTATCTCATGGGTTTCAATCACCCGGATGGCATCTTCATAGGCATGGCCTGCGATATAGTGGTGAAGCGCCATAAACACATCCCGGTCTTCTGTCTGTCCGGCAATGCGGCGATGCAGGCTGTAAACTTTCAAAGGAGAGAACCGTTCATGCAGTTGTGCAATCAGAAAATCCTTAAACAGGTGATGCAGGTAAAAAACAGTTCCGCTGTCATCCACCGGAAAGATCATCAGGTGATCCTTTATCATCCGGTTTAAAATCTTATCGGTATTTTTAACACCGAAAATCCTGTAGCACAGCCGGGTATCAATCTCAGGAAGCAGCGCGGCTTTCATCATAAAATCCCTGACCTTTTCCGGCTGGAGATCAAATACATTTTCTTTCAGGTAAGAAAAGATGTCTTTTGTATTCTGCGACAGATGTGACAGCCGATCCTGGATATTGTCCATGGGCTGCCGGAAAACGGCATGCCGCAGCAGAACCAGGCTGGCTGCCCATCCTTTGGTACGGGACGAAATATCCAGGGCCTGATCGTCTGTTATGGATAAAGGCAGACTGAAAAACTGCTTGATTTCCGGAATGGTAAACGCCAAATCCGTATCAGTGATTTCAGTCAGCCGGCCCAGGATCCTGAACCTGGAAATTTTCAGGGGGACTGTTTTCCGTCCGATAACCACAAGGTGGATGTTTTCCGGCAGACGGTCAAGTAAAAAATCAACAGCTTGGTTGATCTGCCGGCTGTCCTGAACCAGATGGTAATCATCCAGGATAAGAACGGCCGGGGACAAAACGGATTTTTCAAGAAATGCCAGCCATTCCAGTAGGCACTCTGCCTGTTTTTTGATACCGGGGTTCAAAACTGCGGTATCGGTTTTGCTGCCGCCGGGAAAGCAGACATGAACGGCTCTATAAAGATAAGATAAAAAAACAAAAAAATCGCTGTCCTGTTCATCCAGCCGGTACCATAGCGTCTCCATGTTTGAGGCTGCCATAGCATCCAATACAAGGGTGGTTTTTCCGTATCCTGCCCCGGCTGTAACCGTTACCAGCTTTTTTCCCGGCAGATCGTCAAATAACCGGATCAGCCGCTGCCGGTGAAGGACATGGCCGCGCCTGGGGGCCCGGAGTTTTGAAACTATAATATTCACGAATAATCGCTCTTGTTTGTTGTTTGTTATCTGCCTTATATACGAACTGATACATGTTTTCAAGATTTGGGAATTACCCTGCCTGCACGCTGGCGTTACGGACGGATGTTTTCGTGGTGACGACTTTTTCAAGAAGTCCTTTCTGATTTTTCAGGCTTGATTTTTATCTTGACTTGGATTTCTCTTCCCTGATACAAGCACAGCATGTTGCGCCTGTATCAGGGGAGAGGCAATATTTTAATCATTGAGGATTGTTGATACTTTGTTTCGCAAAAAGCAAGTTCTTATCACTCTCCTCATGTCATAGTGACACCAATACATAATCGTCATTTTCTGAAATTTCAAGCTGGAGAAATACTGATATGAAGACTTATTGCAATTATCACCCGACGGAACCGGCATCCTGGGACTGTGAGTTATGTGATATTTTCATATGCGACGACTGTGTCGTTTCTAAAAAAGATGTGCAATTCGGAGTTACTAAAACGTTTCATCTGTGCCCTAAGTGCAACCGGAGAGTCACATGGATGGGGATCTCCAATGTGCTTACCCCATTCTGGAACCGTCTGCCGAGATTCTTTATCTATCCATTTTCTGCTAAGCCACTAATTTTAAACATCATCTTGTGTGTATCCATGCTGTTTTTTTCAAGGGCTTCATTGTTCAGCAATTTGATGCGGTTCGTCGTATGGGGAATTTGGCTGAAATATGCTTTTGCAGCGCTTCAGTCCACAGCAAGGGGCAGCCTTATTCCTCCGGACATATCCACCCAGACCCTGTCGGAAAATTTTGAAGATGTATTCAAACAAATTGGCATCTACCTGGCTCTCATATTTGGTGCGGGTCTGGTGATGGGAACGTTTGGCAAGGGAGCCGGAATTTTATTCGGTATTTTTTCCCTTCTCTTTCTCCCGTCGATGATTATTCTATTGGTTTCAACCCAGAGTCTGCTGAAAGCATTGAATCCGGTTGCCTTTATCAGCTTGCCGGCCAGAATCGGCTGG
>JBNKNP010000031.1:0-2970 GCA_050293905.1 Desulfobacteraceae bacterium
GTTGACCGCCGCCACAGACCAGGCGGATGTACTGGTCTTTATCATGGACGGCCGCACCGGGTTGTCGCCTTACGACCATGAACTGGCTGATTTCCTGCGCCGGATGTCAAAACCGGTTTTTTACCTGGTCAACAAAATCGAAAACGTCCGGCAGCATGATGAATTGTCTGAATTTTATTCCCTGGGGATCGATCATTTTTACAGGGTGTCGGCCGAACACGGGGTGGGCGTGGGAGATTTTCTGGATGACCTGGTAAGAAGCCTTCCCGAATACGGCCAGGAGGAAAATCCGGAAGAAAACCCGGCGGACGCACCCATAAGAATTGCCATTGTGGGTCGGCCCAACGTGGGAAAATCCTCCCTTGCCAATCAGCTTTTCGGAGAGCCCCGGGTGGTTGTGGACAAACAGGCCGGTACGACCCGGGATGCCATAGAACTCAGTGTGGAACACAGGGGCCGGAAATTTGTTCTTGTGGATACGGCCGGCATCCGCCGCAAAGGCAAGGTCAGGGAAAAAATAGAAAAATTTTCCATTTTAAAATCATTGAAAAGCCTGGATGATTGTGATGTTGCTTTAATCCTCATTGATGCGGATGAAGGGATTACGGACCAGGATATCACCATTGCCGGATATGCCGAAGACAGAGGCTGCGGAGCCTTGTTTCTGATAAACAAATGGGACCTTCTGGACAACGAACGAAAAAGTATTAAAAAATATATGACCGACCTGCGGCAGATGGCCAAGTTTTTATCCTATGCACCGGCCATCACCATCTCAGCTAAAACCGGTCAGCGCTGCCATAAAATTTTGGATGAAGTGGTCAAAATTCATAAAGAATACTGCCACAGGATCAGCACCGGTGTGTTGAACCGGATCATTGAAGATGCCGTGTTCAGGGAAGAACCTTCACTGCACAAGGGCAGGCGGCTTAAATTTTTCTATGCCACCCAGGTGGCGACCCGGCCGCCATGTTTTGTCTGTTTTGTCAATTTTCCCAAGGCGGTTCATTTTTCCTACAAACGGTATCTGCTCAACCAGCTCCGCCAGATGATTCCGTTGACCAAAACACCCATTAAATTGTATTTCCGGGAAAAAACAGGGCGGATGACCTTTTCCGGAAATTCAAAAGAAGACGAACGCATTTATCAAAAAAAGAAAAAGCATTTGACAAAAAAACAAAAACAGCGAAAAGAACAGAGCCGGAAAAAGAGACAACGAGACAACACAGCCGGCAATTAAACCCAGGCATATCCAATGGATCTTTTTGAATCTCAAAATGACCTGAACCCGTCATTGAACCGTCCCCTGGCCGACCGGATGCGTCCGGCAAACCTGGATGACCTGGTGGGGCAGGACCACCTCACGGCCAGAGGCAGCCTGCTTCGGGAAGCCATTGAAAACGACCGGGTCTTTTCCATGATTCTCTGGGGGCCGCCAGGCTGCGGCAAAACAACTCTGGCAGGGATTATAGCCAGGGAAACTCAATCTGCCTTTGTAAAGATTTCAGCGGTTCTTTCCGGTGTGAAAGATATCCGGAAAATTATTGATCAGGCAAAAAAAGATCAGGCCCTGTTCCGGCGGCAGACGATTTTATTTGTGGATGAAATTCACCGGTTCAACAAAGCCCAGCAGGATGCCTTTCTGCACCATGTGGAAAACGGCCTGATTGTCCTGGTGGGGGCCACCACTGAAAATCCTTCGTTTGAAGTCAACCCTGCCCTGGTTTCCCGGTGCCGGGTGTTTGTGCTTAAAGCATTGCCGCCCAAGAGTGTGGTCAAAATTTTAAAACAGGCCCTGGCAGATTCCCCAAACGGTCTGGCTAACGAAAAAGCGTCTTTAACCGATGAAGCACTGGCCCATATTGCCGCCGTATCAGACGGGGATGCCAGGATCGCATTGACAAGTCTTGAAACAGCCGTGCATCATTTCGGCAGTAAAAAACAGATAACGGTTCAGGATGTTGAAACGGCCATAGAAAAAAAATCCTTGCTTTATGATAAAGCCGGCGAAGAACATTATAATTTGATTTCCGCATTCATCAAATCCATGCGGGGCAGTGACCCGGATGCCTCGGTGTACTGGCTGGAACGGATGATGGCTGCCGGGGATGATCCGTATTACATGCTGCGAAGGATGATCCGGTTTGCCACTGAAGATATCGGACTTGCCGATCCCGGGGCTTTGACCATGGCATTGAACGCCGGTGAATCCTTCAGGATACTGGGCCGTCCCGAAGGTGATGCAGTATTGTTTCAGGCAGCTGTCTATCTTGCCACTGCACCCAAAAGCAATGCCGTATATACGGCGCATAAGGCTGTGAAAAAAACCGTGCGCCAGACGGGTTACAAACCTGTGCCCTTTCATATCCGGAATGCCCCCACAGCGTTGATGAAAGAACTGGATTACGGCAAAGGGTACAAATATGCCCATGATTATGAAGGCGCTGTCACAGCCCAGTCCTATCTGCCGGATGAACTTGAAACCCTGCGGTTTTATCATCCCACCACAAGAGGATATGAAAGAACGATAAAGCAGCGGCTGGACGTCTGGAAGTCCCTGAAATCCGGAAACCATAGATGATGGATCCTGCAACGGCTATTTGTCAGCGGTTGCCTGCCGGATAGCCATAATCCTGCCCAGAGCCAGATCGTATTCATTCCAGTCATCCAGGTAAGAGCTTAATGCCTCCCGGTAATGGCGGGTGGCTGAATCTTTATCCTGTTTTCCTTCTGCCCATAATCCAAGGGCCGTGTGTGCCGTGATTATTTTTTCGGGTATCCGGCCGGCAAGCAGGACCAGTTCTTTTTCATCGGGAGTGGAAAGTATCTGCTTGATAATCATTTTATACCAGGGATCTTTGATGGTTTTGTGAAATTGTGTCAGATGCTTTACTGCTGCCTTGTGTTTGCCCTGGATATGGAGCACCTGCCCTTTCAATAGTCCAAGGCTCAAACTGAGGGCGGTCTGGC
>JBNKNP010000032.1:0-1516 GCA_050293905.1 Desulfobacteraceae bacterium
CATGGTGTTATACCGGGTGAGCTGTACTGAATATCCGGTTTCCGATTTTGTGATGGTCTGGATGTGGCGGCCGAGACCGTCAAAATAATAAAAACCCGTTTTAACCGGAGAGGTCTCGGCGGTTTCTTTTACCAGGCTTTCAGCATGGCGCGGGATGGTGAAATCATAATATTGAACCTGGGTCAGGCCGCCGTCAGGCAGGCGGGTCTGCTCCACCCGGCCGAATGCATCATAGTCATAATAGGTGGTCTGGCTGTTTTCATCAGTGACATGGTCAACCTTGCCGTACTGCTCGTTCCAGGCATAGGAAACCGCGTGGGTGACAATGGAATTATCCGGACGGGTGGTGTCGGGCCGGGTGACCAGGACGGGAAAGGTATAGGTATCCGGATCATAGTCATAGGTGGTGGTAAATCCCCTGGCATTGGTGATGGTGCTAAGATTGCCGTAAGTGTCATATCCGTAATCAACAGATAAAAAGATATTGTTAAAGGGCTGGGTAAGATCTTCCTGGAGCCAGGCATGTTCCCGGGTTAAATTTCCGGTGGTGTTATCATAGTCAAAGGTTTTTTTCCGGTGCATGACAGATACAGAGCCCAGGACTTCCTGGGAGGTCTTTCTCCAGGTCCACTCCCCGTATTCCTGCCAGGTGAATTTGATGATCCGGTCTTCAGTGCCGTTGGTGCCTGATTGTGTGACCCGGGTAACATTGCCGGAATCATTGTCATATTGAAAATCGGTCTGCACCCAGACGGTCTGATCATCATAGGTTTCCGTGCGGGTTTGGGCATGCTTGACAAAGACGGCCGGATCGCTGCCAATATCCAGTTCATAGGGCTCGTAATTATTTGTGGTTTTTTTTTGTGGCCAGGAAATTGATCTGCGGCATCAGGATATGGTCAAAGTCCGAGGACGGGGTATATTCCATTTTAATGGAAGCGGCATTGGGAACCCGTACCCGTTCCAGAAGGGATTTTGTGCCGAATCCATCAGCCACATAGGTATAGACCTGGTGGGTGGAGGATTCCCGTAATTGGTATAAAAAAATCGTTCCTCACAGATTCAAGTTTATCTTGAAGCCTATATGATTGCATGATACTGAAAAGCATGGACAAAATTCAAAATCCCCATGACAGCCTGTTCAAGGAAACCTGGAGCAATAAAGCCAATGCAAAGGCTTTTCTGGAAAATTACCTACCAGAAAAAATCCTTGAGATCGCAGATCTTGATTCCCTTGAAATCTGTAAGGACTCTTTTATCGAAAACGACCTGAAAGATTATTATTCAGACATGCTGTACAAGGTGAATTTCAAGGGAACTCAAGGGTATGTCTACTTTCTGTTTGAGCATAAAAGTTACCCTGACAGGCTGGTGCATCTCCAGCTGCTTGAATACATGATTAAAATCTGGCGCCTGGATTTAAAGCAGTCAAAAACAAAAAAACTATCCGTTATTGTTCCCCTGCTGCTCTATCACGGCCCCCGGAAATGGAATATCAAAGAAAATTTTTCTGCCA
>JBNKNP010000033.1:0-2964 GCA_050293905.1 Desulfobacteraceae bacterium
ACCTTAAGCCTGGGATGATCAATCTTTTGTGACATGGCCGGCCCTTGGTCTCTTCAAGGGGTTTTTGCAATGGTCGGAAGGGTTTTAAATCCATGTTCCTTATCAAGAAAGGACGGCAAATGCCTGATCACGGGTTTTCCTTTTGACAACGGCTGCTGAGCAAGATAAGCCTGCCTGAGTATGAAATGAAACAGTTTCCGGTTTTTCATCAGGGTTGACATAAGAAAATTTTTAACCGGTTTTCCGCCCTCTTCCTTTATGACCCTGGCATAGGTTTTTTTAATCAGATGCGGCAGATCAATGGCCACGGGGCAGACATCTTTACAGGCCTGGCAGTTGATACAATTTTTAACAATGACTTTATCATTGTCCTTGCCATGGTAGAACAGGGTTAAAATCAATCCAATGGCACCGATATAAACATGACCGTACTTGTGACCGCCTACTTTTGAATAGATCGGGCAGACATTGGCACAGGCACCGCAACGGATACATCGCAGGCTTTCTGAAAATACCGGGTCTTTTGAAAGGGAGAGCCGGCCGTTGTCCAGAAAAATGATATGAAGCAGCTTTTTTTCATTCGGCGCATTCAGGCACTGGTTTGCTCCTTTGATCCAGGTCACGTAAGACGTAATGGCCTGGCCCGTAGCATTTCTCGGCAGCAGTTTTAAAATTTCAAGAGCGGTTTTCAGATCCGATACAAGCTTGTCAAATCCCACCAGGGCCACATGGATCCTGGGAAGGGTTGTGGTCAGGCGCATGTTGCCTTCATTGGTAACCAGTCCGAGGGTGCCGGAATCGGCAATGGCAAAATTGGCACCGGATATTCCCATGTCAGCCTCAAGGAACCTGGGCCGGAGCTCTTTTCTGGCGACCTTGACCAGTTTGTCAATATTTTCAGCATCCAGTTTCTGGTGGGTTTCGTTTTCAAACAACTCTCCCACCTGGTACCGGGAAAGGTGGATGGCAGGCATCACCATGTGAGAAGGGCCTTCATGCTTAAGCTGGATGATCCATTCACCAAGATCGGTTTCTGTAACAATAAATCCCTTTTTTTCAAGGTGGTCGTTTAAAAAGGTTTCTTCTGCAGTCATGGATTTGGATTTAATGATTTTTTTAACCTTGTTTTCCCTTGCGATGCGGGCAATGATGTCATTGGCCTCTTTGGCATCTTTAGCCCGGTGGACAACAGCGCCTGCTTTTTCGGCATTGGTTTTAAATTCCTCAAACAATGCCTCAAGAAACGGAATCAGGCTGTCCTTGTTTTCGGCAATGGCATCACGGATTTTTTCAAAATCGATTCCTTCATATACCGCAGGCCTGTTTGCCCGGTAGACTGTATTGAATTTATCCAAAGCAGATCGTAGAAAAGAGTCGGCAAGTGCTGTTCTCAGTTGTTTTTTGTAGGACGGCATGTCCTTGGCGGTTTTTATCATGGTCTATTTCTCCGTCGCCGGGGTTTCCCCGATTAGAAGCAGATGCAGTTCAACCGGACCGTGAACACCAATTGCCAGGACGCGTTCGATATCCGCCGTCCTGGAAGGACCTGTTATAAACGCGGTATAAGAGGCAGACGGCGTCTTCAGGATGTTATCAAGATCCGATTCAACAGCAGACGTATCTTTTACGATGTTTGACACCGGGAGCATGGCCACATGGATGGTGGCGAGCATGGTCCCGATACGGATGTCTTCACTGTCGGACCGGATCATCAATGTCCCGGTTTCCGCAATACCGGCATCTGCCCAGGTCAGGCAGGCATCTATACTGTCTGCCCAATCCCTTAATGGTGATGTGAGCAGATTTAAACCATCAGCCCGGCACAACTGTTCCATTTTGTCTTGGTGTGCCGGATCCAGGCCGGGTATCGCCAGGGTTTTTATCTTTTTTTGTGCCGCAAGTTCAATAACATAGGACAGAGCCTGGGAAACCGAATCCATCTGCTGAACAACGGTTCCAACAGCCCGGGCTTTTTCAACCATGACTGTGCGGTTTGCATCTTTTTCCATAAAACGCTTTTTCGTCCTTTTATTTATTCGGAATTATCCATATGCGTAAATCGGCAGCCAGAGAACCAGCTGGGGAAAGAGCATGATAATAACAAGCCCGATCAACTGAAGGATAATAAACGGGACGACCCCCCTGTATATATCGATCAGCTTGATTTCAGGCGGACACACGCCTTTGAGGTAGAACAGGGCAAACCCCACCGGGGGTGTTAAAAATGATGTCTGCAGGCTCACGGCAATCAGCATGACAAACCAGACCAGTTCCGGGTTATCAACAACCCCTTTTCCGTCAATTGCCAGTCCCAGATTCGAAACAACCGGGGCGATCAGGGGGAGCACAATCAGGGTAATTTCAATCCAGTCAAGGAAGAAGCCGAGCAGAAAAACCGCAGCCAGGATAACAATCATGACCCCGTGGGGTCCGAAGGGCAGTGATGTCAACGCACGTTCAATGAGTTCATCTCCGCCCAGGCTTCTTAAAACCAGGGCAAAACAGGTGGCACCCAGAAAAATGGCAAAAATATAGGCTGTGGTATTAAAGCAGGCCTTCATGACATCTACAATAACAGACCAGTTCAGTTTTTTATTGGCTGCAGCCAGGAGGGTTGCACCCAGGGCACCCACGCCGCTTGCTTCAGTGGGTGTGGTGATGCCGGCAAAGATCGATCCCAGCACGGCCAGGATAAGCAGCGCCGGCGGAAAGATGTGCTTGAGTACATCCCAGATCATTTTCCACTCCAGGGGCTTGCGGTCCGGGTCCAGAGGTGCGACCTCCGGCTTGGCCAGGCAGAAAAGCAGGATAAATACGATATATAAACCGCCGAGAATGACTCCCGGAATCAAGGCACCCATGAACAGATCGCCCACCGAGAGACCCAATTGATCCGCCATGATGACCAGCATGATGCTGGGCGGAATCAGGATCCCCAGGGTGCCGGAACTGGCAATGGTTCCC
>JBNKNP010000034.1:0-2115 GCA_050293905.1 Desulfobacteraceae bacterium
CCTCTTCAAAAAGAATTGCTCAATCTTCAGGTGGAACTTGCCAAGTTGCGCGTGGACCATGGTGACGAAAGCCGTAAGGTTAAAAACATGATCAAGCATATGGAGAATTTGAAAAACCTCATTAAATCCAATTTGGAGGACAGCTCATATACAACCATTTTTCAAACCAATCCGCATTATCACAAACTCCAGAATGCCATTCACGAACTGAAGGCAAACCGTGAAATTATTTCGATCAAAAAGAAACAAATGGAAAAACTTTTAGAAGGCGCTTACAGGCAATCTGCTGCCAAGCCCGAATTGAACCTTAAATACCAGCGTTTGGTGAGGGAAAAAGCAGCCTCAGAAAAAGTTTACAACATGCTCAATGAAAAACTTGAAGAAACGCGGCTCCAGAAATCCAGTGTTAGTCGTGAGGTGTTTCAGATTGGCAGGGCGAGTCAGTCCTCGGTAATTTTGAAAGGCCGGATAAAAATGAGTTCGAGTATTCTCATTGGTATCATCTTGGGTATTCTGGTTTGTTTCATTGTTGAACAGCTGGACAGAACGCTTCGATTCCCATCAGATATTGAGAAAAAGTATGGAATACCTGTGCTGGGTATTATCCCTGAAATGGAAATTGAATCGGGGAAATTGGATTTGGATTCAGATTCAAAGATTCTGGAACCCTACCGGAATCTCAGAACCAATCTCAATTATTCCACATTAGGGCATAAGGGGTGCCGCACAATTATTATGACTTCAGCCTTGCAAGGGGAGGGTAAGTCTACAAAAGCGGTGAACCTGGCAATTTGTTTTTCTTTGGATGGCCGAAAAGTTTTACTTGTAGATGCTGATCTACGAAGACCTTCGGTGCACTCTCTGCTCGGACAGGAGAGAGGACCTGGACTGGCCGAATTTTTGACAGGTCAGAACAGTTTTGATCAAATAACAAAACGCACCAAATATCACGGTCTTGTCACTGTTGTCGCCGGAAATAAAATGCCCAACCCGGCAGAAATTTTGGGCAGCCCTCGAATGGAACTGTTTATGAAAGAGGCATCCAAAGCCTTTGATGTTGTGTTTTTTGATTCTCCGGCAATATTTCCAGTGAGTGACGCCCTGGTTTTAGCACCCCGTATGCAAGGCGCTCTGGTTGTATTTCGCAGTAATTACACCCCATTAAAAGCAGGCGAAGAAGTACTTAGAAAATTGAGGCAGGTTGGTACAAAAGTTATTGGTGGTGTTCTTAATGACGTGCATTCGGGTAAAGGAGGGTATTACTATTCCTACTATGGATATTATGGCTATTCCTATTACCACAACTATTACGAGGAAACCCATCCCAATACTAAGCATCCTTGGTTGCATGCGGTGAAAAAAGACGTGTTCAGGCATGTGTCTGAATTAAACAGTGATATAAAGAACATATTCTTTTGGAAAGGAACGGGCTGGAACTGGAATTTTTGGCTGAATTGGGCGCTGCTTTTAGTTGCCTTACTGGTTATGGCTAATTTAGGCGTCTATTGGTATTTTTCAAAACAAGAAAAACCCAGTTTTATACCCCTCGGCAGTGATTTGGTAGTATCAGAAAATCTCAAAAGTGGTATACCAAGTCCTTCCTCAATATCAAGGCCAAACTTTCCGGAAAAATATCATTCGAGCACAGACTCTTTGCTGATATTAAACCAAATTAAGAAATGGACCCAAGGGTTCGGTCAGCTCAACTTACCTCTTTACTTGAGCACCTATTCGGTGGTACAATTTAACTTCAAGGCGGGTGATTTCTCCAAGTGGAAGGAAAAGAAGGCCCGTGAATTTTCGCGTATTAAACAAATCAATGTTAAGGTGGACGACATCTTGATAACAATGAATGACAGTACGACTGCGGAAAGCCGGTTTCTCCAGACACTTGTTGTGGATGGCCGGAAAAGGCAGTATTTCAAAAAACAATACTGGATAAAAGAACAAAACAGCTGGCTGATTCGAAGGGAAGGCATTCAAAAATCTGAGTTGGAATTAGGAGTGTCTGATCATGTTCAATAGCAAAAAGAAAGTTTTCGTCGGTTCTTTAAAAATCGTGTTACTACTGTTATTACTCGGTGTGTTAGCTGTTTCTACGGCATTTAATTACAG
>JBNKNP010000035.1:0-11581 GCA_050293905.1 Desulfobacteraceae bacterium
GCAATCATGGGTATTTTTGCTTTCTGCAGGACCGGTGCCATGGCAAGGGAATGAGAGCTCCAGTGGGCGCCGATAACGGCTGTGACATTCATTTTTACAGCTTGTTCGGCAGCCAGTTTTGATCCAATCGGGCTGCTTTGATTGTCCAGTAAAATGAGCTGGATGGGATTGTTCAAAATGCCGCCGCTGCGGTTGATTTCGTCAACCGCCAGCTCGATAACCGGCAGCAGGGGCTGGTTGTGGGGCGCTGCAATTCCTGTCTGTGAAAATATCGCAGCAATTCGAATGATATCCGCATTCGCCCGGTCGGCAGTCAGAAACATTGATCCGAAAAAGAGACAGACCGGCAGCAGTATCCGCAAAAAGCGGATCCGGCAGAGACCGGGGAATAAAACCGATATACCGGTTTTAAATTTTAATGCGATGATGTTCATAAAGTCTATCCTTGTATTGTTTATCGTAAAAAAAGGCATTCAGTCCGGACCGCTGTTTTGATAATATATTTTACATAATAGAATGTTATTGAGATAAAATCAAATTCGAATCCATGTTTCCGGGCAGTTTAATGTCTGTTATTAAGAAAAGGATTAATAAATCGGCAAACATTTGTTATAAGAAAGATTTTAGATGGTTGTTTCGACTATTTTTAAAGGAGGTCTATAAATTATATGAATGATGCAGCGTTGAGAAAATATAAATGGGCAATTATCCTTTGCATACTTTTTTTTATCGTGTCCGGCTGTCAGTCGGCTTATTATTCGGCCATGGAAAAGTTCGGCAAGGAGAAACGGCATATCCTGATCGATAATGTGGAAGATGTCCAGGACAGCCAGGCCAAGGCCCAGGAGGAATTCAAAGATGCCCTGACCCGGCTCAAAGAACTCTATGCCTTTGACGGTAAAGAACTTGAAACCTTTTATAAAAAAGTAAAAAACAGTTATGAAGACTGTGATGACAGGGCCGGGCAGATTGAAAAGCGGATCAAGGATGTAAAGACCGTGGCCGGCGATCTGTTCAAAGAATGGGAAACCGAAATCTCTCAGATCAGCGATGCCAAGATGAAAAGCAGCAGCCGGCGTTCGTTGGCAGATGCCAAAGCCAAGTATGCCAAGCTTGAAACCGTGATGGAAAATTCAACCCGGCGCATGTACCCGGTGCTGACCAAGCTTAGAGATTATGTCCTGTATTTAAAACACAACCTGAATGCAAAGGCGGTCGGGTCCCTTGGAACTGAAGTGGTTTCCATTGAAAATGAGGTTAAACGGCTGATAGCGGACATGAATATCTCTATCAAAGAAGCAGATCAGTTTATTAAAAATTTTTAAACGGTCAGGCGAGGAAAAGAATGAAGGTTGACGGCAAAGATATGAGGCCCATCTGGTTTAACACGGAATCTGAAACTGTCCAGGTGATTGATCAGCGGTTCCTTCCCCATGAGATGACGGTCATGGATTTAACGACAGTGGATCAAACCATTTATGCCATAAAGGAGATGGTGGTCAGAGGAGCGCCCCTGATCGGTGCAACCGGTGCCCTGGGGGTATATGTCAGCCTGGTCCAGGCCGGCAGCAAAGGCGCGGATAATGAGTTTTTTATTGCTGAATGCAACCGGCTGAAAGCCGCCCGCCCCACAGCCACGAACCTTGTCTGGGGAGTTGACCGGGTCATGAAAGCGGCGCTGCCCCATGAAAATTATGACAACAGGGTGAAAGCTGCCCTGGATGAAGCCCTGGCTGTTGTGGAAGAAGAGGCTGTGAACTGCCGGAAAATAGGCGAATACGGCATGCCGATTATTGAAGCGATCAGTAAACGGAAAAACGGTGAGCCTGTTAATATTTTAACCCACTGCAATGCAGGCTGGCTGGCCTGTGTGGAATACGGAACCGCCACCGCACCCATTTATACGGCATTTGATAATGATATCAAGGTTCATGTCTGGGTGGATGAGACCCGTCCGTTGAACCAGGGCTCCCGGCTGACGGCCTGGGAACTGGGAAAGCACGGCGTGGACCACACCGTGATCACAGACAATGCCGGGGGCCACATCATGCAGCACGGCATGGTGGATCTGGTCATTGTGGGAACTGACCGGACCACCCGGGCCGGGGACGTGGCCAACAAGATCGGGACCTATTTAAAAGCCCTTGCCGCAAAGGATAACAACATCCCGTTCTACGTGGCTTTGCCCTCTTCCACATTTGACTGGGACATTACCGACGGCATCGCGGATATTCCCATAGAAGAAAGAGATCCGGACGAAATCCGGTACATCCAGGGGTTGTGCCACGGAAAAATTGAACAGATTCTGGTGCCGCCGGCCCCAAGCCGGGCGGTGAATCATGCCTTTGATGTAACCCCGGCCCGGCTGGTCACGGGATTCATTACCGAGCGAGGTGTGTGCAGGGCAACGGAAACCGATATCATGGGACTTTTCCCGGACAAGAGAAAGGGGTAACAAAATAGATGCTTACGGATTTGGAAAAGAAAATTATTGCACTGCTGCAGACTGATATTCCTGTGGTGAAACGGCCTTTTCTGGAAATGGCCGAAAAGATCGGCATCACTGAAGACGAATTTTTAAAGGTGTTAAAGGATCTGGATGACCGGAACATGATCCGGCGGTTCGGGGCCACGATTAAACACCAGAAATCCGGATTCAAGGCCAATGCCATGGTGGCCTGGAAAGTGGATGAAGACAAGGTGGAAAAGACCGGCAATATCATGTCCACCTTCCAGGAAATCACCCATTGCTACCGGAGAAATCCGGCACCGGGCTGGCGCTACAACCTGTATACCATGGTCCACGCGACCAGTGAAGACCAGTGTTATGCCATCGTTAAAAAAATTTCAAAAGCCGTGGGTGAAGATGATTATGAACTTTTATTTTCCAGAAAAGAGCTTAAAAAAACATCCATGAAATATTTTGAAGACTGAACCACCCCACATCCTGTGTGTCAATCCCTGGATCCATGATTTTGCAGCCTTCGACTTCTGGGCAAAGCCGCTGGGTCTTTTATCCATAGCCGCCATATTAAGAGAGCAGGGCATCAAGGTCTCTTTTATTGACTGCCTGGACCGGTTTCACCCCAGGGCGGACAGTCCTGCAAAAGTGCTGTGGGACGGGCGGGGCCCTTACCGGAAAACCCCCATCAAGATCCCTTTGGGGCTTGAACATACAGACCGGATTTTTTCCCGGTACGGCATTGACCCTGAATGGTTTAAAGCGGATCTTGAAAAGATCCCTGCTCCGGATTTGATACTGGTGACCTCTTTGATGACATACTGGGCATCCGGGGTGGCAGAAACCATAAAAATTATTAAAAAAACATATCCTGACGTTCCTGTAGTGCTGGGAGGGATTTATGCCAGTCTGTGTACGGATCATGCCCGGGCCGCATCCGGTGCCGACCGGGTGGTCAAAGGGCCTGCGGAACCAGAACTTGCAAAAATCGTTCGTGATTTTACCGGGTTTCAGATGGATCCGGTCTGCTCAGAAGAAAATATAGATGACCTGCCTTTTGCGGCACTGGACCTTCAAAGGCATCTTGCCTATGCACCAATTCTGACCTCCCGGGGATGCCCGTTTTCCTGTGAATACTGTGCGTCTTCGTATCTGGAACCAAAACTTCGTTACCGGTCTTGTGACCATGTGTTCAAAGAAATCATGCACTGGCACGAAAGGTTTGGCGTGAAAAATTTTGCCTTTTATGATGATGCCCTGCTCGTGGATGCTGAAAAGCACGCCTTTGTGCTTTTTGAAAAGATTATTGCTGCAAAAAAAGATCTTTTTTTCCACACCCCCAATGCCCTTCATATCAAGGCCGTTACCCGGAAAGCCGCTGGCCTGATGTTCAGGGCCGGGTTTAAAACCATCCGGCTGGGGCTTGAAACCACGGATTTTTCAAAAACCCGGGAGCATGACAGGAAAGTAACGCAGGAACAGTTTTATGCGGCAGTCAGCTACCTGAGAGCTGCCGGGTTTAAAAAAGAGCAGATGGGGGCGTATCTGCTGTGCGGTCTGCCCGGCCAGGACCTGGATGATGTTGAAGCCTCCATGAAGCGGGTCAAAAAAACCGGGATCACCCCCGTCCTTGCCTATTATACTCCCATTCCCCACACCCCCATGTGGCGGAAAGCTGTGAAAGAAGCTAAATACGATTTGTTTCAACACCCTGTTTTTACAAACAATACACTTTTCCCGTGTGTAAAATCAACAGCAGAGATTTCCCGTATTTCACGATTGAAAAACAATTCAAATTAATATATAACCGAGCTGGTTTGTTAGGATTTGGTTAGGTTTGTGTTAGGAACATTTTTTATCGATAAAACCAAAGACGCATTAACAGGGAATTTATTTTGAATATTACAAATATTCTGCTTCAGACGCTGGGCGGACTGGGATTGTTCATCCTTGGGATGAAAATGATGACCGAAGGACTCCAGGCGACCGCCGGTCAGAAAATCAGACGGATTCTGGAAGCCATCTCATCCAACCGGGTCATCGGTTGCGCCACCGGTGCCGGTGTCACGGCGCTGGTTCAGTCGTCTTCAGCCACAACCGTGATGCTGATCGGGTTTGTGGGCGCCGGCATTATGACCCTTGAACAGGCAGTGGGCGTGGTTCTCGGTGCAAATGTGGGCACCACGATCACAGGACAGATGATCGCCTTTAAATTGACGGCACTGGCGCTTCCGGCCATTGCCATTGGCGTTCCCATGAAGTACTTTTCAAAAAAGCGCAAGTACCGGCATATCGGTGATATTATTTTAGGTTTCGGCCTGCTGTTTTACGGCATGACAGTGATGAAACACGGGTTGTCCCCCATTAAATCCGACCCCCAGTTTATTGCTTTTTTTACAAAATTCAGCACTGACACCATCGCAGGTATCCTTTTGTGTGTATCCATGGGAACAATTCTTACGATTATGGTTCAATCTTCTTCCGCCACCGTGGGGCTGACAATGACACTGGCGTCCCAGGGGCTTTTAAGCTTTCCCACGGCCATGGCCCTGGTGCTGGGTGAAAATATCGGGACAACGATTACCGCTGAAATTGCCACCATAGGGTCGAGCAACATCAGTGCCCACCAGACCGCCCGGGCCCATACGCTTTTTAATGTGATCGGCGTTTCCATCATGGTGATATTCTTTCAACCCTTTGTAGAATTTGTCCAGACTGTCACGGCAGCCATGGGAGCGGGCCCGGCTGACCAGGTGGTGGACGGAGAAGTCGTTAATATGGCCCGGTATATCGCAAATGGACATACCCTGTTTAATGTGGTTAATGCCACGATTTTTTTATTTTTTCTGCCTAAATTGATCCAGGTGGCTATTCTATTGTCACCCAGGGAAAAATCAAAACAGCGGTACAGACTGCCGGAATTTGACACCCAGTTCATTGATTCGCCCATTGGAGCACTTGCCAAGGTCAAAGGTGAAATTATCAATAATGCTGTTTTTGCCTATGAAAATTTAAAAAAAACCAGCACCTGCCTCAAGGTCAGGGATGATGATATTTTTGGTGAGCGCGAAGCCGTGGAAGAACACCTGGATGACAGCCAGAAAGTGATTATCAAATATCTGACCACCATCTACCAGGGAGATGTCAACGAGCCGGAGGCAAAGGAAATTTCTGAAATGATGCGGATTGCCAACAATATTGAACGGCTCGGTGATTCCATGGAGAATGTTTCCAAAATGCTTGAAAGAATATATGAAAATAATATAGAATTCAGCAAGGATGCAAAACAGGATCTGATCGACATAGCCGATCAGGTGGATAAATTTTTCGGCCTGGTGATCAGCGAAATGCAGGAAAAGACCCAAGGCTTTTATCAAAAAGCCCTGGCCATGGAGGACCGTATTGATCAGATGCGTGAGAATATGAGATCCCAGCACATCCAGAGATTAAGGGCAGGGGACTGCTCCGTTGATGTGGGTGTCTTTTTTATTGCCATAGTTTCAAATTATGAAAAAATGGGAGATTATTGCTTTAACATCGCAACAGGTGTGAGCAGAATTATTTAAAATGATTGTATTTGATCTTGAATGTTTGAACGGCCATACATTTGAAGGCTGGTTCGAAGACAAAAACGATCTTGAAAAACAGCAGGAACAGGGTATGTTAACCTGCCCTGTGTGCGACACCTCATCCATTACCCAGAAAATTCATCCCATTGCCATCAGAAGATCATCCCAGACTGTCAGCCAGACCGCTTTACAGAAAAGCCAGGATGCATTAAAAGCGATCAGTGAAAAGGTTGCTGAATACGTTGAAAAAAATTACGAGGACGTGGGGGCTGATTTTACTAAAAACGCCCTTAAAATGCATTACGGAGTGGAAGAATACAGAAATATCAAAGGCACTACCACCAAGGAAGAAGACAAGATTCTTGAAAAAGAAGGTGTCCCGGTTATAAAGGTTCCGGTAATAAAAAAACCAGGGGATGACTTGAATTAGTCCGTTACAGCGTTAACTTACTTATCAGTAATGAATTTGAGCAGGATAAATTTAGAACCGAGTAAATGTAAAATTGGCGCGCCAATGAAAGGATATTCATGAAACAATTTCAATTCATCTGTCCGGCCGTGATTCTGGCACTGGCCTTTTCTTTGTTTTTCACTGGTCCGGTCATGGCAGGGGCGGATAAGGCCGTGGGCTGGGAAACGGGTTCAAAATATAATCAGCTGTATGATGCCGATTCAGTGGATCGGATCAAGGCTGTTGTCCTTGATGTAATCGACGTTGTTCCCCTGCCGGGCATGTCAACCGGTGTCGGGCTGAAGGTGGAAGATATCAATGAAGGGGAAACCTATATTGTTCATATCTGTCCGGCAACCTATAAAACAAAACGGTCCGTTGGAATAAAAAAAGGGGATAAGCTCAATTTAAGGGGCTGCTTTGTGGAAATCGGAGACGAAGAAATCATCATGGCCTCCAAAATAAAATTCAGGAATAAAACCCTTAAAGTCAGGCTGACCAGTGACGGAAAACCGTTCTGGGCCATGTCTGATGAAGAGCTTAAGAAAGAGTTGATGGAATAACCTGTACGTTTACCTTCCGGCTTCTGGGACCGTCAAATTCGCAGAAAAAGATCGACTGCCAGGTCCCGAGAACCAGGGATCCGTTTTCCACAGGTATGGTTTCCGACGGGCCGAAAAGGCTGACCTTTATATGGGCTGCGGAATTTCCTTCCATGTGTTTGAAATGATCATCCCAGGGGATCACCTTGTTAATGGTGTTCAGTATGTCCACAGGAACCGCGGGATCAGCATTTTCATTAATGGTCACCGCACCGGTGGTATGCATGGAAAATACATGGACCAGGCCGTTTTTTATCCCGGATTTTTTGATGACATCGCGAACCTTTGAGGTGATATCAATCATCTGGGTCCGGCTGTCTGTTTTTACGCTGATCTGCATGATAATAGACCCCTTTGAATAAATCCCCCGTGTGCCGTCTGGGCCGGGCACACGGGGAAATGTTTATTTTTAAAGTTTCACTGCATGGTCAACAATATTTTCTACGGAAAAGCCGTATTCTTTTAAAACGGTTCCGCCGGGAGCGGACGCACCGAATGTGCTGATGCCGATAACTTTCCCATTGGCACCCACGTATTTTTCCCACCCCATGGGAATCCCTGCTTCAACTGCCAGCCGGCGGGTGACGGCCGACGGCAGGATTCTTTCCTTATAGTCTGCCGGTGCTTTTTCAAATAATTCCCAGGACGGCATGGAGACCACTGAAGCACGGATGCCGTGGTCGGTTTGAAGAATTCTGGCTGCCTCAACGCAGATATGGACTTCCGATCCCGTGGCAATGAGCAGCATATCCGGATCTGTTTCAGATGTTAAGGTATATGCACCATATTTAAATTCACCGTCTTTTTGGGAAACATCCAGAGTGGGCAGTTTCTGGCGGCTTAAAATCAGGGCGGTTGGAGAATCATTGGATCGCAGCGCTTCTTGCCAGGCAAGGCCGGTTTCATTGGCATCTGCCGGACGGACAACGGTCAGACCGGGAATCGCCCGCAGGGATGCCAGGTGTTCAACAGGCTGGTGTGTGGGACCGTCTTCTCCCACGGCCACACTGTCATGGGTAAACACATAAATGATCGGCAGTCCCATCAATGAAGCCAGACGAATGGCCGGACGCATGTAGTCGGCAAAGACCAGAAAAGTTCCACCGTAGGGCCGGATACCTGAATGCAGGAAAATTCCGTTCATGACTGCGCCTGTGGCATGTTCCCGGACACCAAACCGGATGTTCCGGCCGTCCCAGGCATCTTTTTGAAATTCTGTGGAAAAATCCAGATAGGTTTTATTGGACGGGGCCAGATCAGCAGAACCTCCCATGAGGGTGGGCAGATTTCTGGCAATGGCATTGAGCACCTGACCCGAGGCGGCGCGGGTGGCCACGGGCGGATCAGCCGGATCATAGATGGGGATATCCGAATCCCAGCCGTCGGTTAAAACACCGCTGACGGCATCTGTAAACTGTGCGGCTTCCTTTGGAAATTCTTTTTTGTAGCCGTCAAATATATTCTGCCAGCTGTTTTCAAAGCCCTCTCCAAAGGTCAAGGCTTTCCTGCAGTTTTCAAGGACCTCGTCAGGCACATAAAAGTCTTTGTCTTCGGGAACACCATAGAATTTTTTGGTCAGTTTGATTTCTTCTGCTCCCAGGGGAGATCCGTGGGCACCGGAAGTATCCTGCATATTCGGACTGCCATACGCAATATGGGTTTTGACCTGGACAAGCGTGGGACGGGCCACGGCATCTTTGCCCGCCTGGAGTGCTTTCTGAATTTCTTCGATGTCATTACCGTCTTCCACCGTGACCACGTGCCAGTTCTGGCTTTCAAACTTGGCTTTGACATTTTCCGTAAAGGCAATGTCTGTCCGGCCTTCAATGGTAATGGAATTGTCGTCATAAATCAGGATCAGTTTGCCAAGCCCCAGGTGTCCGGCAAGGGAGATGGCTTCAAGGGCGACGCCTTCCATGAGATCCCCGTCGCCGCACATGGCATAGGTGTGATGATCCACTAGGGTTTTTCCGCCTTTGTTGAATTGCGCCGCCATGTGCCGTTCGGCAACGGCCATGCCCACGGCATTGGCAATGCCCTGGCCCAGGGGGCCGGTGGTGGTTTCAACTCCTGGCGTATCTCCGTATTCCGGATGGCCGGGTGTTCTGGAACCCCATTGTCGGAAATTTTTCAAGTCTTCGATTTCCAGACCATACCCGAACATATATAAGAGGCTGTACAGAAGGGCAGATGCATGGCCGCCCGAGAGGACAAACCGGTCCCGGTCGAACCATGTTGGATTGTTCGGGTTGTGTTTTAAAAACCGTTTGAAGAGCACATAGGCTGCAGGGGCCAGCCCCATGGGTGCGCCCGGATGCCCGGAATTTGCTTTTTGGACCGCATCTATGCTCAGACTTCTGATAGTGTTTATGGTCAATTGATCAAGATCTTTTTGGGCTTCTGCCATTGTTGGTTTCTCCTGTAATATTAAATAGTGTTACAATGCTCTCATCTGTTCCGGTTTAAGGGCAACATGTCCGTTGAGTGCCTGTGATATCAATTCAAGTGTTTGTTTTTAAAATTCAAGCCCTCTTTAATATCAGGTATCATTAGAAATTTCAATAGGTTGATTTGGATTTGCAAGAAGGGCTGCAACAGCCGGATAATTATAGCCAGGCAATAATTGATTTGATTTTAGTGATCAGATCGTCCCTTGTGAACGGCTTTTTAATAAAATCCGTTGCCCCTATCTGCATGGCTTCTTTAAATGTTTTATTATGGGTCTCAGACGTTAGAACAATAAATGGAATTTTTTTAAGGAAGGGATTTTTTAAAACGGATTTGAGCAGTTCAATGCCGTTTATCCTGGGCATATTGATATCTGAGATAATCAGGTCAACCGGATTGGCCGATAGAATATCCAGGGCTTTTTTCCCGTCATCCGCTTCCATCAGATTGTCAAAGCCGGCGCTTTCAAGGGCTTTTCGAATCAGGGAGCGAAGAGATTTAGAGTCGTCCACGAGTAGTATTACAAATGAAGAGCCCATTTTTTTCTCCTTTTATATTTATGTCCGGAGCAAAACCGGATAAACCGTCGATCATCTGACAATAAAATAGACTTGGGATGAATTGTCAATCGCTTTTTCACGACAGCTTGACATTTTGTTTTTTGCAACAATTATTAATGAAAACTCATTGAGGCTAATTTACAAAAAACGAACAGGAGTAACCATGGCAAGTAAAAAGACACGTAAATTTAAAACCGAAGTACAGCAGCTTTTGCACCTGATTATTAATTCCTTGTACTCCAACAGGGAAATTTTTGTGCGGGAATTGATTTCAAATGCATCCGATGCCATTGACAAGGCAAGGTTCAAGGAACAGACAGACCCGGATCTTTTCTCAGATGATAATGACTACCACATCCGGATTTCACTGGATGCCGAAAACAATACCTTCCAGATTTCCGACAATGGGATCGGGATGACCTTTGATGAAGTCAATGACAACATCGGTACCATTGCTCAGTCCGGAACGGCTGCGTTTATGAAAGCCCTTGAAAATTCAAAAAAAGAAAATGCACTGTCACCGGAACTCATCGGTCAGTTCGGGGTGGGATTTTATTCTTCTTTTATTGTGGCAGACAAGGTCCGGCTGGACACCAGAGCACCGGGAGAATCCGCTGGCGTCCGGTGGGAATCCGACGGAAAAGGCTCTTATACGGTGGAAGAAATTGAAAAAGAAACGCGGGGCACAACAATTACCCTGTATTTAAAAGAGCAGGAAGAGGGAGAGCAGAATTTCACCGAAGAATACACCATTCAGCATATTGTTAAAAAACATTCTGATTTTGTCACTTATCCCGTGATCATGAATGTGGAAAAAACCGAGCCCATCCCTGAAAATGAAATCATCAAGGATTCGGAAGGCAAACCCATAGGAGATACGTTTAAAAAGGTCCGAAAGGATGAAACCTTGAATTCCATGAAAGCCATCTGGTCAAAATCAAAGGATGATGTCACGGATGAAGAGCATGAGGAATTTTACAAACATATCAGCCATAACTGGGACAAACCCCTTGAGGTGATTCACAAAAAATTTGAAGGGGTCACTGAATATGATGTGCTTATGTACCTGCCGTCCAAAGCACCGTTCGACCTGTTCCGCCCGGAGCGCAAGCACGGCATGCAGCTCTACTGCAAACGCGTGTATATCATGGATGACTGCAAAGAGCTGCTGCCTGAATATTTAGGCTTTGTCCAGGGGGTGGTGGATGCCCCGGATCTGAACCTGAATGTCAGCCGTGAAATCCTGCAGGAGGACCGGCTGGTCAGAAATATAAAAAAGAATCTGGTCAAACAGATTTTTTCAGTGCTTGAAGGCATGGAAAAAGAAAAATACGATGAATTTTTCAGTGAATTCGGCCAGGCTCTGAAAGCCGGTATTCCCACGGACTATGAAAACAAGGAACGGCTGGCAGCCCTTCTGCGGTATAAACCCACCAAGTCCGGTGATAAAACCATTTCCCTGGATGAATACATTGACAACATGAAAGACG
>JBNKNP010000036.1:0-11452 GCA_050293905.1 Desulfobacteraceae bacterium
ACGCACAAAAACAAAAAGAGATAAAAAAACCAGCCGATGTGCCAAGACTTCAGCGCAACCAACCCGATATCGTGGCCATTTCCGGCTGGGCAGTGGACAGCAAGGAAATCAAGGGATTCATGGACAGTATTGCTTTTGATCACAAGTCCCATGAAGCTGCCGCAGACAGCTGTAAAATATGTCATCACCAGACACTGAAAAAATGCAATGACTGCCACAAAGCGGATGGCGGGTCGGAAGATGGCGGTTTTGTAACACTGGGCCAGGCCATGCACAATGAAAACAGTCCTCAAAGCTGTGTGGGCTGCCATAAAGAGAGCACACAGGGCGTCGATTGTGCCGGATGCCATGTCATGACACCGGCAGCCGAGAAAAAAGATCCGACATCCTGTAAAAAATGCCATGATCTTGCTGGGGAAGAACTTAAAAGCGGAGATCGCAAGGCAATTGCAGAAAAAGCGGTCACGGAACGGAAAACAGCCTACAAAAAGGTTGCGGCTGACAAGCTTCCTGAGACGGTTGAAATCAGCATCCTGTCCAACGAGTATAAACCTTCTAAATTCCCACACAAAAAGGTTGTTGAAGCTATTTTTGCACGGGTGGACAAGAGTGCCATGGCCAAGGCCTTTCATGGGGATCAGGCCAGTCTGTGCATGGGATGTCATCATAATGCACCCAAGACGCTTGAGCCGCCGAAATGCGCTTCCTGCCACAGCAAGAACAGTGACGGTTCAGACGGCATGCCGGGATTAAAAGGCGCATATCATGGCCAGTGCATCACTTGTCATCAAAAGATGGAAGTTGCAAGCGTTCAGCCTAGAGAATGTGTCAAATGCCATGAGGCAAAGAAATAGAATATATTCAATGGAAATTAATAATAAAAGGTAAAATTATGGCTATTTCTCGTAGAAAGTTCTTGGGGTCGCTCGGAGCGGCCATCGGTGCCACCTCTACCGGTGCCTTGTCAAAAGCCTATGGTAGCACAAATAAAGTTTTCAAAGGGTATCCGGACAGCAACGGTGTCCTGCATGATACAACAAAGTGCATCGGGTGCCGAAAATGTGAACAGGCCTGTAATACGGTCAATGAACTGCCGGAGCCGGAGATTCTTTTTGATGATATGTCCGTGCTTGAGGAAAAACGGCGGACAGATGAGGCTGTGTACACTGTGGTCAATTCCTTTGATGCAGAAAATGGAAAAAAGGTGTTTGCCAAAAAACAATGCAACCATTGCCTGGAACCCGCCTGCGCATCTGCCTGTTTTGTAAAGGCATTCAAAAAAACACCCCAAGGTCCGGTGGTATATGACGCCTCTTTGTGTGTGGGCTGCCGGTACTGCATGGTGGCCTGTCCGTTTGAGATACCTGCGTATGAATACAATAATGCACTGAGCCCCAAGGTGACCAAGTGCACCATGTGCGCACCGCGAATTGCAGAGGGAAAACTTCCCGGATGTGTGGAAGCCTGTCCGCGCGAAGCCCTGATATTCGGCAAAAGAGACGACTTGATTAAGGTGGCTAAAGCACGGATTGCCAAACATCCGGATCTGTATGTCGATCATGTTTACGGTGAAAAGGAAATGGGCGGCACCTCCTGGCTTTATCTTTCCGGTCAGTCGTTTGAAACCATAGGTCTGAGAGAAGATCTTGGAACGAAATCAGCGCCTGAACTGACATCTGGGCCGCTATCGGTTGTTCCGATGGTTGTCGGCCTGTGGCCGGTATTGCTCACCGGTGTTTATGCCATTTCCAAACGGAAAGATAAAATTGCAAAAGAAGAACAGGATGAGGCCGTTCACCAGACACGGACCGAACTCACCCAGGAAATGAATACCAAGCTTTCCGCGCTTAAAGATAAAATGACAAAGGAAAAAGAAAAGGCCGTTGACCAGGAAGTGAAAAAAGCCCTGGAAGAGGCAGCAAAAAAAGCGGAAGAAGAGGCAAAAGCAGCGGCTGAAGGAGCGCAAGATCAGGCTCAGCCTGATGCTGAAGCTTCTGATGATGCATCACCATCCAAGGGACAGGAGGAAGAATAGACATGGATAAAAAGTTTTCATTTAAGGTTGAACCCACTCCCTTTAATGTGGTGACCGGACTGATTCTTATCGGCGGTTTGATCCTGACGGTTATACGGTTTACACAGGGGATTGGTGCGGTAACAAATCTGGATAATAATAATCCCTGGGGGTTGTGGATCGGTTTTGACCTCCTCTGCGGTGTTGCCCTTGCCGCCGGCGGGTATGTCACCAGTGCTGCCTGCTATGTGTTCGGGCTCAAGCGGTATCATTCAGCTGTGCGTCCCGCCATTCTTACTGCGTTTTTAGGGTATGCATTTGTTGTATTTGCCCTGCACTATGATGTCGGTCGTCCCTGGCGGCTGCCTTACCCGATCTTTTATTCACAGGGCACCTCTTCACTTTTGTTTGAAGTGGGTCTGTGTGTGTTTCTCTACGTATCGGTTCTGTTCATTGAATACAGCCCGGCTGCAATGGAATGGCTGGGGATGAAAAAGCTTCGAGGTGTTGTATTAAAACTGACCCTGGTACTGACAATCTTTGGCGTGGTTCTTTCCACGCTGCATCAGTCATCTCTGGGTGCGCTGTTCATGATTGCACCGTCCAAGCTTCATCCCCTCTGGTATTCAGGTTACCTGCCGGTCTATTTTTTCATATCCAGCATGTTTGCCGGTATGTCCATGGTTATCTTTGAAGGGACCCTGGCCCATAAATTCCTGCACCATAAAATGGACGAAACCCATTTAAAGGAAGCGGACGGTGTGGTGTTGGGATTTGGAAAAGCAGCATCTCTTGTCATGATCGGATATTTTTTCATCAAGATCATCGGTCTTGCCATAGACAATAATTGGCATTACCTGCCAACGGGCTGGGGCCTGTGGTACATGGTCGAAATGTTCGGTTTTGTGCTTTGCCCGGCGCTTTTATATGCTGTGGGATCAAGAGAGAAAAATATAAAAATCATCCGTGTGGCTGCGGTCTTGACAGTTCTCGGAATCGTACTCAACCGGTTCAATGTTTCCATGGTGGCCTTTAATTATCACCTGCCTGCAGCAGACCGGTATTTCCCAAGCTTTATGGAAATCGGCATCTCGGTATTTATCGTAACACTCGGAATAACCATCTACCGGATTATAACAGCAAACATGCCCATCCTGTATGAGCATCCTGAATATAAGACCCATTAGACACGAACAGGAGGAAGGTAACATGGATATTTTCACTATGCAGGAGTTTATGACCTATACCAAAGGCATCACCTATCTGATTATGGGTGGCATCCTGATTTTCATGCCGTTTTTCTGGCTGTTTCTGACAGACAGAGACGATGATTAGACAAAAATACATTACTATATATGGAGGATTAAAAAATGCATGATCTGTTAACAGGGGTATTCTTCTGGGTGTCCTTAGGTGTTTGTATCATCGGGATGCTTGTAAGATTTATCATGTATTTCCAGGGGTTAAGCTGGCAGCTTGACAGGGTGGCCTATAAAGCGCATATGGAAGCAGGATTAAAAGGAGCGTTCAGGTCAATTTATAAATGGCTGATACCGTTCGGTACCTATGGCTGGAGAGCCCAGCCCTTTGTAACGCTTGCATTTTTCGGATTTCATCTGGGTGCTGTATTGATTCCGTTGTGCCTGCTTGGACATAATCTGTTTTTGCAGGAAAAAATCGGCATTTCATTTTTCACCATCAGCAACGGGCTTGCAGACGGCCTGAGCTGGGCTGCCATTGTCAGCCTCCTGTTTCTTATCCTGAGGCGGCTGGTGCTTCCTGAAGTCCGGATTTTGACAACAGTCCATGATTATCTGATTTTACTGATCTCTCTTGCACCTTTTGTTACCGGGCTTATGGCCCGTTACCAGGTCGGGGAGTATTCATTCTGGTTGAACATGCACATCTTCTGTGGAGAACTTGTATTGATTGCCATCCCGTTTACAAAATTGTCCCATGTGTTCCTGTTCTTTGCCTCCCGTGCCCAGCTGGGGATGGATTTCGGTATCAAGAGAGGCGGCATGAAGGGAACAAAATTCGCCTGGTAGTTCAACCCATATAAAAGAATTAAGCGTTAAGGAGATATAAATCCATGCCAGAAGGAAAATTTTGCAATAAACAACCCGTAACCACACCGGAAGGTGTGAATGAGCTGTTGTCCGATACCAGTGGGAATAAGTATTACGAGGAAATGAAATGTCTGGACGTCGACAGTGATCTCCTCTGGACAACCATTAAAAATACCTGCAAGACCCGGATCAGAACATGGCTTGAAATTTGTGCCCACTGCGGCATGTGTGCCGATTCCTGTTTTCTTTATGATGTAAACAACCGCGATCCCAAACAGGTGCCGGCTTATAAGATTCAGTCCACCTTAGGTGAGATCATCAAGAAAAAAGGAAAGGTCACCAATGAATTTATGCGCCATGCCATGAAAGTGGCCTGGGCACAGTGCACCTGCTGCAACCGTTGCGGTACATATTGTCCCCACGGGATTGATACCGGTGTCATGATGGGATATTTACGAGGCCTTCTGTATAAGCAGGGATTTGTTCCCTGGGAAATGAAGATCGGTGCCGGCATGCACCGGGCTTACCGCGCACAGATGGATGTAACTGCCGAGGATTTTGTCGATACATTTGAATGGATGGTGGAAGAATACGAGGAAGACTATCCCGGACTCACCGTACCTGTGGATGTGGAGAATGCAGATATCCTTTATACCGTTAATGCAAGAGAGGTTAAACATTATCCGGAAGACCTTGCAGAAGCAGCTGTTCTCTTCCATGCCGCCGGAGAAAACTGGACAATTACCTCCGAAGGGTGGGAAGAAACCAGCCTGGCCATGTTTGCAGGGGACTGGGAAGCCTGCAAAATGCAGGTGGAATCCGTATATGATGCCATGGAACGGTTGAAACCCAAGCGCATGGTAGGTACGGAATGCGGCCATGCACACAGGGCCACTGTTATTGAAGGGCCTTACTGGGCCGGCCGGGAAGACGGCCTGCCTCCTGCGGAGTCCATCCATTATGTGGAATGGCTGGCAGAAGCCCTGAATACCGGAAAACTTGTTATTGATCCTGAAAAACGGATCAAGGAACCGGTCACCCTCCAGGATTCATGCAACTATATCCGGAACCAGGGATTGAAAAATGCCACCCGGGATATTGTCAAACATATTGTTGAACCCGGATATTTTATTGAGATGGCTCCCAATAAAGAGCACAACTACTGCTGCGGCGGCGGCGGCGGTTTCAACGGCATCGGCTATTTCAGAAAAGAACGAAACATGGGGTTGAAAAAGAAAAGAGACCAGATCATCGCAACCGGTGCAAAACTTGTCCTGGCCCCCTGTCACAACTGCTGGGATGCTATACGGGATCTGGAAGAAGAATTTGAGATCGGCATCCGGTGGTCTTTTTTAAAACCGCTTCTTATAAAAATGATCGTGTATCCGGATCATATGATTCCTAAAGACGAAGAATAACAAGCCGCTCCGGCCGAATACCGGGTCAGGGTCAAAAGAAAAAGCCGATTTTCTTTTCAGATCCTGACCCTGATTTAAAAAAGACCGGAAAAAAAGCAGACAATTTATCGCCAGGGCCGGATTAACCGGCAAAACGGTTGAAAAGAATCCGAGGATGTTATGAAAAAGAAAATTCTGGTGATTGATGACGATGAACATGTCAGGGAATACCTGGTTTCACTGTTTTCAAATAATGGATATGAGGTAGCAGTTGCCGAGGATGGGAAGCAGGGGCTGGCCCAGGCAAAGAAGATGATGCCGGACCTGATCACTCTGGATATTGAGATGCCCGGAGAATGGGGGCCTCGCTTTTATCATCGATTGTCGCAGGAACCTGATCTGAAAACGATTCCGGTGATCGTTATCTCAGGACTTCCGGGCCACCAGCGTGCAGTGGAAAAAGCAGCAGCTACTGTTTCCAAACCCTTTGATCGGGACAAACTGCTGAAAATTGTTAAGCAGACACTCACCTGAACCGGTGATTAAAAATCATGACCAGCCAGATACTAATTATTGATGGGGACAAAAAACATTCCAATAGATTGAAACAGCAGTTGGAAACAATGTCCTGTGAATTAGTCGTTTCGCAGACTCCGGAAGAGGCAGTTGAAAATTTAAGACAATCGCACTGGGATATCGTTCTGGCCAATCCGTTCGGCCGTATTGACTTATCAGAATGCCTGCTGTCGACGAAAAAAGAAAATTCAGGTATTCAGCTGATCGTTTTTGCCCGGAAAGATCGGCTGAATGCGGCAATGGATGTTTTTTCAACCCAGGCGTTTTCTTATCTTGAAAAGCCGGTAAATAAAAAGAAATTATCATTTGTACTGGCCAGTGCGGAAGATCAGATCCGTTTAATAAAAGAGAACAAAAAATATGCAAGGCAGGTGAGGTACCTCAATGACAACCAGGATCTTCTTAATCAGCTCTTTGACGAAGTCCCCTGCAATATATCCGTTCAGAATAAAGATCTAGTCATTACAAAGACTAACAAAGAGTTTAATTATCATTTTGGTGAAAGCATTGGGCAGCATTGTTACGCGGTCTATAAAAAACGGACAACTCCCTGCCCGGAATGTCCGGTTGCAAGGACGTTTGAAGACGGCCGGTCCCACCGTACCGAAGAGACGGTGACCTCAAAATCAGGACAGCACGTGAATGTATTAACACAGACCGCACCCATTAAGGATAAGAACGGGCAGATTACCCGGGTCATGGAATTGTCCATAAATATCAGTCAGATTCGACAACTCCAGGACCATCTGGCCTCCCTTGGGTTAATGCTCGGTTCCATGTTTCACGGGGTGAAAGGGACACTCACCGCTCTGGACGGCGGTATCTACCAGCTCGAAACCGGTATTTCCCAAAATGATTTAACCGCGGTAACCAATGCACACAGCCAGATTAAAACCATGGCTGAAAAAATTAAAAAAATGGTGGCTGAGATTCTTGATTATGCTAAATCCAGAGAACTCAATTATGAGCAGGTGGATGTGAAAAAGTTTGTAAAAAGTGTTGTGGAAACCAGCCGTCCACTGGCGAAAAAAGCATTGGTTAGACTCAAGGTTGATATACCGGAACATCCGGGTACCATAGAAGTCGATGCCGGCTGGCTGGAAGCTGCCCTGGTTAATTTCCTGGAAAACGGGGTGGAAGCCTGCCAGGTTGAAAAAAAAAAGAAAACCCATTCCGTCCTGCTGGCTGTGAACCGGCCGGACAGGGACCAGATCTGTTTTACTGTCTCAGACAACGGCATTGGGATGGACCAGGAGATAAAGGATAAATTGTTCAATCTTTTTTTTACGTCCAAAGGACCGACAGGCACAGGGCTTGGCATGTTTATCGCGAACCGTGTGATCAGGTACCATGGCGGAAGGGTTGAATTTGTGTCCAAGCCGGGAAGGGGAACAACGTTTAATATATTTCTGCCGACCCAGAAACCGGGGAAACCGTCTGAAGAGAATCTGATGGATATAACAACCCATTCCGATATCCTGGATGCAGACGAATATAACCATTAGAAGGACGTTAAAAATTGACATCACACAATGATCTTGGAAAGGCAATGCGGATAACCACAAAAAGCCGGTATGGTACGCGGCTGGTTCTGGATATAGCCGTATACGGCAAGGAAAAGCCTGTGCCGTTAAGTGATGTTACCCGGCGGCAGAATATTTCCACGAAATATCTGGAACAATTATCCGGAAAATTGAGAAAAGCCGGCATCATTGAAAGTCACAGGGGACCGTTTGGCGGTCAGATGCTGGCAAAACCCCCTGAAAAAATCTCCATCGGAGATATTGTACGGGTTCTGGAGTCATCCATAACCATAACAGATTGCTCAACCGAAAAAAAAATGGTCTGCGGTGTGTGCAACAAGGCCGGCGAATGCCTGTCTAGGTGGGTCTGGCTTGAAGCCAGCCAAGCCATGTTTGACCGGCTGGATAAAATAACCATTGCCCAGCTGCTCTCCTTTGGCAATCAAACCTTTAAAAAAGATTAACATCATAATCAGGCTTCTATGGCCGCTCCTTCTTGACAAGTCCTGCCATGTCAATTTAAAGTGACGTTTAATTCAGTGTTTTTATTAATCTTTATTGCCGAGTGTTTTTAATGAGTGAGTATGTTTGGTATTGTTCCTATGGTTCGAATCTGCTGTATGAGCGCTTTAAACTGTATATCCAGGGCGGCACAGCTCCGTTTATAGATAAAAACTTTGCAGGCTGTACAAACAAACAGCTTCCCGAAGATAATTCAGGGATGATCATTCCCTTTGAATTGTATTTTTCCAAGCAGTCAAAGCCATGGGAAAACAAGGCAGTGGCCTTTATTGACTCTAAAAAAGACATATCAAAACAGACCTGGAGCAGAATCTATAAAATCACCAGAGAACAGTTCCGGCAGGTTGTTCTTCAGGAGAACGGGCTCTTGCCTGGGGAACCGCTTGAAATCGATTTTAACGCTCTTGAAAAAAAAGGATCCTGTCTGATCGGATCTGAAGGACAGTTCAGATGGTACGGCAGGCTGCTGAAGGTGGGAGAAAAAGAAAACCTGCCTATCATTACATTTACCGCAAAATGGGATATGGATGATGTGGAACCTTTCGCGCCCGGGGAAAAATATTTGACCACCATTATCCGCGGGATTAAAGAATCGCAGTCGGTCAATCCCGGCGACATTTTTAACTATTTGAAAAATATCAAAGGGATAGCAGGCCGTTTTTCTGATAAATCTCTTAAGGAAATCATTGACCATGCAATTTTATGAATACCTTGTTCAGGGAACATCGGACGGATCAAAACGGCGGGGCGATTTTGTCTGTTTTATCAATGCCGGAAAAATGGTAATAAAAAAAACCGGTTTTCTGCTGTTTAAAAATCATCGAAACGGAAAAGATATTCAGATTGCGGCAAAATATTTTCATTCGGGAAAACTGGATGACAATACTATTTTAATGGATCAGAAACTTCGATGCGCCCTGGCTGTTGAAAAGGGTGATACCATACTTTTCCGGCACTATAAAAGAAAACGGGACTATGTTAAATGGGGGCTTGAAAGAGTTTTCGGTGTCCAGAAGAATATTGTCCGTGTGTCCAAGTCTTCTTATAATGATATGGAAATTAATGTCTGCCGGTTAAAACATGAAACTATGCAGACAATTCATATAAAAGATGGTGATGTGGTGGTGATTGAATCGGATTCGGTAACAAAAGGAACCGTTCGGAAAAGGATGCGGGCATTGGAACTCTCCCCGGTTCTGGAGCGGGAAATTGCCGAAAGGGCTCAAAAATATCAGGAAGCCAAAAAAGCCCACGGATTTGACCCGGAAAAACATGTCAAATATGCAAATTGCAAGGATCTGCTGAAAATTGATGAACTGGAAAATAATCCGTCTGATCTCCAGCCCATATATATTGATTTTGATGCAAGAAATGACCTGGGTATCCAGGAATGCGATCCGGTCAGGATTTACAGGGATGTAACCAGCGAAATCATCAAACGGCTTCATCTGATTTCAATTCCTTTGATCCTGTCCATCTGTACGGCGCTGATTACCTATGATCCGGATAAGCCCATCAATTATTATGTGCTGGGTGCAGGCATCCTGATCATCCTGGTGCTTAACTTTTTCCCGGTTAAATTAAAAAAATAGCACCAGGGTCTGGTCCTGCATTACCAACTTTTATGTGAAATTTTTTTTTCGGCCTTGCCTGACTTCCCCATTTTATGATATTCGTTTTATCATAATTTCAATCGGTTATATCCTCAAATACATATGATATAACCTGTCGCTATCCAATAGTCCAGTCAGAACGGACTTCTTTATTAACATCCGCCCGGGAGCGGTGAGTATCTTAAATGATATATTTCATTTAATATGGGAGATTGGATAAATGCAGCCTGAAAAAATCAATAACCAGAGTCAGACATTTCTGCCTGTCCATCCGTTTTTGGAAAAGATTAAAATTAAACAGATAATGAAGACCTCGTGTACATGGAACGGGCAATGGCTCTCAAATTATTTCAAGGGATATCCTGAAGTGACCATGCTGAAAATCACACTGGCGCCGGGAGAACGATTGCCCGTTCACATGCACCCGGTCATCAGTTCTTCTTACATTCTTTCAGGGGAGTTGACGGTTGTTTCAGATGCCGGGGAGAAAAAGCATTTTAAAAAAGGGGATGCCTTTGTCTGCCTTGTGGACCAGTATCACTACGGGAAAAATGATGGAAGAGAGCCGGTTGAAATTCTCGTGAATTATGTCGGGGAAAAAGAAAAACCCGTATCTATCGTGCAAAAGCTGTAAAAAATATGCTAAGGTGAACAGAAAATTAAAAAGGCTGTTCATGTTTCTTTCGATTTGTAAAATCTTTATCAATGTTGTTACGCCTGTCTTTTTTGTGGTCTTTCTGGGATATTTTTTGGGTCCCCGGCTAAAGCTGGAGGCCAGAACTCTGTCCAGAACAGCTTATTTTGTATTGATCCCCTGTTTTGTGTTTAATATCGTCAGCAGGGTGGAGATTGATCTTACAACGGCCGGACAGATGATTTCGTATGCTGCATTGACCCATGTTCTGGTTGCAGCAGCAGCATTTGTTCTGGCAAAACTGCTGAACCGGTCCAGGGAAGCCACAGCAGCCTTTGTTATTATTGCGACATTCGGGAATGTCGGCAATCTTGGGCTGTCCCTGATTGATTTCAGGCTGGGCGAGGCAGCAAGGGTTTCAGCCACGATTTATTTTATCACCATCATGCTGATCTCTTTTATCATCTGTGTGGGGATTTCAAGCTGGACACGCGGAACCGGGTTATCTGCCGTTCTATCCGTATTTAAAACCCCGGCCCTTATCGCCATGGTACCGGCGGTGTTCTTTTACAGCACTGATTTCACCCCGCCTTTGTTCCTGACAAGGATCACGGAACTGCTCGGCCGGGCAATGATTCCTGTGATGCTTCTGACACTGGGAGTACAGCTTTCGGATTTGAAAACCTTTAAATTCAGCAGCGATGTCGTTATCGCCTCTTTGGTGCGCCTGGTGGCAGCACCAGTCATTGCCTTTGCCCTGGTGTCTGTTTTTTCTTTGTCTCCTGTAGAGATCCGTTCGGGCATTTTACAGGCCGGCATGCCCACGGCCATTCTGGGATCTATTATTGCCATTGAATATGATATTACTCCGGAATTTACCACCACCACGGTTTTGTTTTCCACCCTGTTAAGTCTGTTGACGCTGACAATTCTTTTATATCTGGTTTGAGTTCACGGTTAAAAAAAACATGACGAATGTGCTATCTTTGATTATATTGTTTATATTAACATTGTAATCCAAGCGGTTATTCACTTTGCAATGGGAGTCTTGTCTATGAAAATACTTGGCATATCCGGCAGTCCCCGAAAGAATGGAAACTCACA
>JBNKNP010000037.1:0-2602 GCA_050293905.1 Desulfobacteraceae bacterium
CATCGTCGAATCAGCCACCGGCAGGTGCTCGATTTCCCCCAGTCGAAAAGACACATTTTCGGCTTTCATTTTTCTGGCATTTTCCCGGGCCCGGGTGAGCATTTCAGGGGTCATGTCCACACCGATTACACGGCCCCTGGAACCCACCGCTTTGGCCGCCAGAAAGCAATCAAAACCACCGCCACTGCCCAGATCCAGAACGGATTCTCCTTTTTTCAACTTGCCAATGGCCACGGGATTGCCGCATCCAAGGTTCATGTTGCCACCTGCCGCCACTTTCCCGTAATGATCTCTTACAAGTTTTCGAATCGTATCTGATGTTTGTTCTTTCATATGCCCTCCTTTTGTTTAATAATTCGATATCTTTCGAACAAAATGGGTAAAAAAACTAAATTAAAAAAACTAAACCGAGAAAAACGCTTTCAGTGCATCCACCAAATCGGGATCGACCCAGCAGGCGATTTTCTGACCTTGCCGCTCGGTCCGGATCAACCCGACGCGTTTGAGCTCCTTGATGTGATGCGACACTGTGGATTTCACAACCTTCACCTCCTTTGCAAGCTCACCGATATATGCGGTGGTATTTTTATCCACAAAGTCTACGGTCCCTGGCTTGCAGCAGGTTGCCAGGCGCAGGAATATCCGTAACCGGTTGGCATTAGACAAAGCCTTGAAGATCTCGGCAAATTGATCGATAGTTATTTTTTTATTGTTCGACATATATGAAACTACTAAACATTTTCGGCGGGTTTGTCAATACATTTTTGAATTTATCACAATAAATATTTCGTGAAATCGCTTATGGGCAAGGGTTTGCGATTTTTTTTCAAGAATGTAAAAAAACCGCCTTGACATGGCAAAAACATCTTGTAAAGGGGAAAATATCAAGTTTGATTTACGAATTAACGTTTTTTTAACTAATTAACTTTTTTTGGGGAGGTGCTCCATGAGTGACAAGTCAAGGGAGGAATACTGGAGAAGGAACATCAGGTTGGTAAGCGTGTGTTTAACCGTATGGTTTATTGTTTCGTTCCTGTTTGGAATTATCCTGGTTGAACCGTTAAATGCAATTCATCTTGGCGGTTACAAGTTAGGATTCTGGTTTGCACAGCAAGGCTCCATGTATGTCTTTGTGGCATTAATTTTTATCTATGCCAATCGAATGGGTAAATTGGATAAAGAATTTGGTGTTGAAGAAGACTAAAAGGAGATGAACCATGAGTTTAAAAGTTATGACATATTGTGTTGTAGGGGCCACATTTCTGCTTTACATCATCATTGCGATCCGGTCAAAAGCCAAAACAACCGGTGATTTTTATGTTGCAGGAAAGGGCGTTCATCCGGTCCTGAACGGGATGGCCACTGGAGCGGACTGGATGTCGGCGGCCTCCTTTATTTCAATGGCCGGTCTGATTGCATTTTTAGGATATGATGCATCCGTTTACCTGATGGGATGGACCGGCGGCTATTGCCTGCTTGCCATGCTGCTGGCACCCTATCTTAGAAAATTCGGAAAATTTACTGTTCCGGAATTTATCGGTGAAAGATACTATTCCAAAACAGCCAGAATGGTTGCGGTACTCTGCCTGATAACGGCATCGGTAACCTATGTTATCGGCCAGATGAAGGGCATCGGTGTTGCATTTTCCCGATTCCTTGAAGTCCCGTTTGAGGTCGGACTGGTCGTCGGAATGGTCATTGTCTTTGTTTACGCGGTTTTCGGCGGTATGAAAGGGGTTACCAATACCCAGATTGCCCAGTACTGCGTTCTTATTTTTGCCTATACGGTTCCGGCTATTTTTATTTCTCTTACCCTGACCGGCATGCCCATTCCCCAGCTGGGTCTTGGAAGCACCATGGCGGACGGCAGCGGGGTGTATCTGCTCGATAAGCTGGATGCAACTTTAGTGGAGCTGGGCTTTTCAGCCTATACAGCCCAGAAAATGTCGACCATCAACATATTGTTTTTAACCATGTCCCTGATGATCGGTACTGCCGGGCTGCCGCACGTTATCATGCGGTTTTTCACCGTTCCAAAAGTAAAAGACGCCCGGTCTTCCGCAGGATGGGCACTGGTTTTTATTGCCATCCTTTATACCACAGCACCGGCAGTAGGCGCCATGGCCCGGATGAACCTGATGCATACCATTCAGACCGGCCCTGTGGGGAGCGTTGACGGAAATATTGAATTGGCCAAGGTACCTGCCTGGTTTACAAACTGGGAGAAAACAGGCCTGTTAAAACATGAAGATAAAAATGGTGACGGCAGAATCCAGTATTACGATGAAAAAGGTCTGACAAATGCTGCTTCCTTTGGATGGCAGGGAAATGAAATGGTCAAGGTTGACAGGGACATCATGGTTCTTGCCAATCCCGAAATCGCCGGATTACCCAACTGGGTGATTGCCCTTGTGGCCGCCGGCGGTATTGCCGCAGCACTCTCCACCGCAGCAGGGCTCCTGCTGGCAATCTCCTCAGCAATTTCCCACGATATCCTGAAAGGTATTTTCATGCCGGATATTGACGATAAACAAGAGCTGACTTACAGCCGGGTTGCAATGGGAGGCGCCATCCTCGTTGCCGGCTATCTCGGCCTGAATCC
>JBNKNP010000038.1:0-5225 GCA_050293905.1 Desulfobacteraceae bacterium
CCGGATCTGCGGCTTATTGAATTTGAAACAGCCAAAATTCTTCTTGAAAAAAATGAGTTCACTGTCGGTCATATTTCCCGGACCTATTCGGACAGCATACCAAAAGACCGGGTCATTGCCCAGAATCCCGCACCGTTTTCAACTACATTCAAAGGCAGTTTATGCAATCTTCTGATCAGCCGCGGCCATAGCCCTGAAGGATATGTCATGCCGGACCTAACCGCTATGCCGCTTCAGACAGCGGCTTCAGTGATTGAAACCTGCCATCTTCAAATTGCAAATATTATGTCCGGTATGGAAGCCAGAAAAGATCCGGGAATTGTTTTATCGCAAGACCCGGAACCCGGCAGCTATGTGACGGCCTGGACACCTATTGTGCTCACCGTCAACGGATCAAAGAAAAACCAGACCATGTCCCCAAAAGCACTCAACCATATGATCATGCTGACCTATCCCCTTGCGCCTGGATTTTTAAACTTCCATGTAAGAGTGGAAACCGACATGCTGGGACCGCGCATTAATCTCTACAACGAACACATGAAACCCGGTGAAAATATAAATATTTTTATTCCTGCTGGGAAAAAAGTCCATATTGATATTTTCATTGATCATAAACTGGTTAAAACCATTATTTCAGATCCATGGGATATGGATCATATTACAGGAGATACGTTATTATGGGAATCATCGCCCCTTCAATTTTATCAGCCGACTTCACAAAATTAGGAGAGGAATTAGCCCTGATCGAAACAGCTGGCGCCGACTGGATTCATATCGATGTCATGGACGGAAGTTTTGTCCCCAACATCACTTACGGCCCAATCATCGTTGAGGCCTGCAAAAGAGCATCCAGCCTGATTCTGGATGTCCATTTAATGATTGAAAAACCAGACCTGATCATTCCTGAGTTTGCCAAAGCAGGTGCCCATTACATATCTGTTCATGCAGAAGCCTGCACCCATCTTCACCGCACTCTTCAGCATATTAAAAGCTTAGGCGTTAAAGCAGGGGTTGCCTTGAATCCTGCCACGCCTTTATCTTCCATTGAGTGGATCGTGGATCAATTGGATTTTGTTTTAATCATGAGTGTCAATCCCGGATTCGGCGGCCAGAAATTTATTGAATCCAGCATTGAAAAGATTGCGCAGCTGTCACACTTGCTCAAACAAAAGAATTCAACCGCCATCATACAGGTGGACGGCGGAATCAATACAGAAACCATTGCACAGGTCTCCCGAGCCGGAGCCACCTCTTTTGTGGCAGGTTCTGCAATTTTTAATACCCCTGACTATACTGAAACCATTGCCGAAATGCGCAAGAAGATCGTCTTATAGTCATCACCAGATGGACCCATTAACGGTCATACTGGTTCAGCCGCCCATCCAGGATTTTTACCTGACCAAAAAACGGACCATTCCCTACGGGCTTGCATCCATTGCCGCAACAGTCATTGAAAAGGGCTTTCAGGTTAAAATCATTGACAGTCTGGCCACGAAGAAATCCAGGGTGATGGATTGTCCGGATACTTTTGTACACCTTGCCCCCTTTTACGGGAAAAAAGACCTTTCCGCCTTTGCTCTTTTCCACGAATACAGGCATTTTGGCTACAGTCACGAACACATTGCCCATCTTGTCCGTAACGAACAGCCGTTTATCGTGGGAATTTCTTCGCTGTTCACCGCATACCAGGACCAGGCAGTAATAACAGCAGAACAGATCAAAAAATTTTATCCCCAATGCCATATTGTTCTGGGCGGTCATCACCCCACTATTTTCCCTGAAAAAGCACTGGAGTGCAGTGCCATTGATTTTCTGATCCGCGGTGAAGGAGAAATGCCCATGGCTGAACTCTGTACTGCCCTGGCAGAGGGCAAAGATCTTAACACCGTACCAGGCCTCTGCTTCAGGAAGGAAAACGCTTTTCATATATCCGAACCGTTCTGGATGAAAAATTTATCTTCTCTGCCCCTGCCGGCAGGAAATCTGATCAACCATCATTTCTACCAGCGAAATAAACGGACGTCAGCCAGCATTGTTTCCTCACGCGGATGTCCCATGCAGTGCTCGTACTGCTCTGTTTCCGCAGGTTCGTCCCATGGCCCCTACCGCCGGCGGCCGGTGGAGCATGTGATCAAAGAAGTCAAAGGGCTCATTGACTGTCACGACATGGGTTTTATTGATTTTGAAGATGAAAATCTGTGTCTGAACAAATCCTGGTTTTATTCGCTTTTTTCACAACTCAACGCCCTGACAGCAGGAAAGAATATTGAACTTCGCGCCATGAACGGGCTCTATCCGCCATCTATTGATGAGGACATTATCAAACTGATGAAATCTGTCGGGTTCAAGACCTTGAACCTGTCGCTGGGGTCCACCGGGAAAGCACAGCTAGAAAAATTTAACAGAAAGGATGTCCGGACCGCCTTTGAATCTGCACTGGACCTTGCAAAAAAACATAATCTGTCCTGCGTGTCCTACATTATCGGGGCGGCACCGGGGCAGTCTGCGCAAAGTTCATTAACTGACCTTCTTTACCTTGCACGGCAGCGGACCCTTGTGGGGTTTTCCATCTACTACCCCGCACCGGGCAGTGTGGATTTCCAAGTTTGCCGCACCCGTGACCTTCTGCCTGAAACCTTTTGCCTTATGCGCTCAACAGCGCTTCCCATTGAGGATGCAACAACAAAGATACAGGCGGTTACCCTGCTCCGGCTCTCACGAATATTAAATTTCATGAAAGCCATAAAAGATTCCGGAAAAGCCCTGCCCGATCCGGAGCCCTGTGACCGGGACCAATTACTGCCGGCTTCGGAAATGCCGGATTTCAACCGGAACCGGACCGGATATTCTGAAAAAATTCTGCAGTGGTTTTTGCATGACGGACAGATCCGGGGCATTGATCCTTCAGGCCGGATCTATCTGCACACGATTGATACGGAATTAACACGGACGTTTATCAACGAACTTGCCTGCATTCATATTTCAGGAACCGCATAAGATTGGTTATTATATTTTTCTTGACAAAAAGTAATTTCTTACTTTAATCTTAAGTAAATTCTAATTTGTAGTTCGAAATTACTTAAAAAAGAGAGCCGGTATGTGGGTAGACAGACAAATCAGAACCCGATTGACGGAAGCGGTAAAATCACGACCATCCATTCTCCTGACCGGGGCCAGACAGACAGGGAAAAGCTCTTTGCTCAAAAACGAGTTTCCCGAAACGGAATATATTACCTTTGATCATCTGCACCAGGTTGAAGCAGCAAAAGAATCGCCGGAATATTTTCTCAGCCAGTTCAAAGGCCAGGTGATCCTTGATGAAATACAATATGTTCCAAACGTGTTCCGGGATCTGAAAATCTCAATTGACAACGACAGGGGAAATTACGGCAAATGGATTATGACCGGCAGTCAGCAGTTTTCCCTGATGAAGGAGATCAGCGACAGCCTTGCCGGCAGGATTGCTCTGCTCCATCTTGAAACCCTCAGCGCAGATGAACTCAGAACAAAAAATATACCGGACATCAGTGTATTCCTCTGGAAAGGGGGGTATCCCGAGCTATGGTCAAATCCTCAATTAAACGTTCAGGACTTTTTCGAAAGCTACATCAGGACGTACATTGAAAGAGATCTTAAAACCATTATTGATGTGAAAAACCTAAGTGATTTCAGACGATTTATCCGGATAACAGCTACAAGAGCCGGTCAACTGCTCAATTATAAAAACATCTCTTCAGATACAGGCGTATCAGACGTAACCATCCGCAAATGGATCCATGCCCTGGAAATCAGCGGACTGATCTATCTGCTTCCCCCCTATTATGCGAATATCGGAAAACGGCTGATCAAATCCCCGAAACTATACTTTGCTGATCACGGATTACTTTGTTACCTTCTGGGGATTGAGAATGAGTCTGACTGGCATTCCCATGCCCACAAAGGGAACTTATGGGAGAATCTTGTCTTAATGGAACTGATAAAAACCCATTCCCTGGTACCGGGAAACGACTTATTTTTCTACCGGGACCAGAACGGGGTTGAGGTGGATTTCCTTATTGAAAAGAAAGGAAAAATGTTACTCATCGAAGCCAAGGCCGGAGAACGAATCAGCCCCCAAAAGCTTCATTTTAACAAAGTTGCATCCCTTTTTGAAAACCGCACAGAGACGAACAGGATCCTGGCACTGAACATTAAAGAAAAAAGAATCCTGAAACAGGGGGACTACACCCTATTAAACCCCATACATACCGGTTTTCTGTTATAGGATTATCAACTGACTTGCCTGCATTCATATTTCAGGAACAGCATAAGCGGCTGCGGCAGTGTGTTCTTTGACACGGGAGCTGATCATCTGCTGCACATGGTCGGACAATGCGTCAATTTCCATATGCTTAAACTCGGCATAGGGGATTTCATTCAGGACTTCAAGCTCCATGCGGTGGCGGCCGTGAAATCTTAATGAATGCTTGGGCAGAGCATCTTTTGTATTGTTGATCACCATGGGCAGGATCGGTTTTTTCATTTTTTGGGCCAGAATAAACGCACCGGGTTTAAACGGTTTTACAATACCGGTCTTGGACCGTGTCCCTTCAGGGAAGATCATAATGGAAATATTCTGTGCAAGAAGGGCCTCGCATTGTCGGAACATTTTTTTAATGCTTTCCTTGTCTCCGCGGATCAGTTTCACATACCCGTTCAACTGCATATTCCAGCCCAGTACCGGCAGCTTGAACACCTCGGCTTTTGAAATCCAGCGAAACGGAAAAAACAGACGGTAGGCCACAAGGATATCCAGCTGGGACTGGTGGTTGGACACCACAACATAGCTCTTTTTCATATCCATTTTTTCCCTGCCGATAATTTTAACCGACCACAGGGGCATCACCCAGATATAAATGGATGCCCACAGGGAGGAAAAAAGATTTAAAATGACGAGCCGTTTGTCAAACATCCGGGTAACCAGCCATATCAGGCAGGAAATAATAAACAGGACAATGGAACTTGCCCCGACAAAAACAAGAAACAGGCTGGAAAAGAACAGGTTTATGGTACGGCTAAAGCTCATAGGGTGTCAGGCTTTCCCATCCGTTTTCCGTGACCAGTATGGTCTGTTCAAATTGCGCCGACAGCTTGCCGTCATTGGTTACAGCCGTCCACCGGTCTTCCAGGACATGGAGATCACGTTTTCCAAGGTTGATCATGGGTTCGATGGTAAACACCATTCC
>JBNKNP010000039.1:0-13602 GCA_050293905.1 Desulfobacteraceae bacterium
GTTATATAACCTTGTTCAACGGATATTCAATTATCCCCTCGGCACCGGCTTTAAGCAGTTTGGGAATCAGGTCCCTGACAACACCGGTATCGATGATGCTTTCCACGGCCAGCCAGTCTGACTGATAAAGATGAGAAACCGTAGGGGCATTAAGACTGGGCAGCAGAGCCACCACTTCTTCAATTTTATCCTTGGGTACATTCATTTTGATTCCCACCAGCTTGTCCGCCACCAGTGCGGCCTGGAGCAGCATGGCAATCTGTTCGATTTTTTCTCTTTTTTTCGGGTTTTTCCAGGCTTCTTTATTGGCAATCAACTGGGTGTTGGTTTCCATGACCTCGTGAATAACCCTCAGATTATGAGCCCGGATGGTACTTTCGGTTTCAGTGATTTCCACAATGGCATCAGCCAGCCCGGAAACAATTTTGGCCTCTGTGGCGCCCCAGGAAAATTTCACATTGACATTGATGTTACGTTCTTCAAAAAACCGTTTGGTAAATTTGACAAGCTCCGTGGAAATGGTCTTGCCTTCCAGATCTTCCAGGGTTTTCATGGAAGAGTCTTTTGCCACCGCAATCACCCATCTTGCTGGCCTGGCACTGACTTTCGAGTAAATCAGATCCGTCACCACATGCACATCGGATTCGTGCTCGGCAATCCAGTCCAGTCCGGTCAACCCGGCATCGATAATACCACTTTGAACATTGATGGACATTTCCTGGGCACGGCAGATGGCACATTCAATTGTATCGTCATTGATATCCGGGAAATAACTTCTTCCATTCACGTTAATTTTCCAGCCCGACCGTTTAAAAAGATTGATGGTTGCATCCAGAAGACTCCCTTTTGGGATCCCCAGTTTGATTATTTTTTCCATTACTTGTATACCTCTTTTGGATCAAAAATTATTGAATCGACAATTGTCAGCTCATTGTTGTCTACCCGGGAAAAAAAACAGCTTTTATATCCTTTATGGCAGGCAGCGCCGCCGATCTGATCGACTTTGAATAAAAGGGTGTCATTGTCACAGTCCACCCGGATTTCCTTGATTGTCTGCATGTGGCCCGAGGTTTCTCCTTTTTTCCACAAGGCCTGCCTTGACCGGCTGTAATAGGTGGCGTATCCGCTTTTCAAGGTCTCTGCAAACGATTCTTTGCTCACATAGGCCAGCATCAGGACCTCGCCGGTTTTATAATCCTGGGCTATGGCGGGTATCAGGCCGTTTGTCTTATCAAAATCAAGTTTTATCATATCAGATCGCAACTCCTTTAACGTCTGTTATCAAAACTTAATTAAATACCCAAATTCGATAAAAAAGTCAAATTTAAAACGATTTTGACCAAGAATTGCTGCATGCGTATGGTAAAAAAACGACTCGGGACTCAATCATTAAAAATATGAGGAATGATGATATAAAGGAAAATCTTGACAATTAATAAGCGGTTATCATAGTATTTATTCATCAAAATCGGCATTTCGTATCAAGCAGGTACATATGCAGGTGTCAATAGACAACACCACCGTGTTCTAAAAAGATTGAAAGGATGTTCTCCATGAAACCTTTTTCTGTTATCTTTCTTATCCTCTTTTTATTTCCGTATAACAGCTTTTCCGGCAACCCCATTACCATTTACTACGTTGACAGGGTGCCGTACCATTATATGGACGACAATGGGAAAGTGGTTGGTGTGGTGGCCACCCCGGTAATTAAGGCCTTTCAAAAAGCCGGAGTGCCCTTCATTTTACAAGAGCTCCCCGCCAAACGCATCATGGTGTATTTAAAGGAAAACCGACCTAACATCTGCTGTATCGGCTGGTATAAAAATCCGGAACGGGAAAAATTTGCAAAATATTCACTGCCGGTTTATCAGAACAAATCACGGATAGCGGTTACCCAGAAAAACAATGAACTCATCCCGTCCGGCCGGACCCTTGAAACCGTTTTCAAAACGCCAAAAATTACATTATTGATAAAAGACGGGTATTCATACGGCAAATTTATTGATGAAAAAATCGAATTATTTAAACCCAATATTTATAAAACCACCCAGGAGAATGATCAGATGCTGGAAATGATCTTCAGGGGCACAAACAACTACTTTTTTCTTTCCGAAGAAGAGGCAGATGCACTGATTGCACAATCCAGGTATCAGAAAGACGATTTCAAATATATTCGTTTTTCAGATATTCCGGTCGGGTTAAAACGGTATATATTATATTCAAAACAGGTGGATGATCGAATCATCAGCAGGATTGACAGGGCGATTTCACAAGATGTCCATCTTCAGGCATCAAACATGGAAAATCAATAGAGAAAGGGTCGGCCTGATCCATCAGGACGCCTCCCACGAACCAGATCAAATTAAAACAGCATGACTCAATCATAGCTCGTGGACTTGAATCAGGTCATTTTTCCCCATGATTCTGGCTTCCTCTGCGATCTGTTTGTGGTGTGTAAAAAGAATAACCTGATTTTTTTTTGATAAATCAGCCAGAACCCTGATGGTCGCTTTGGAGCGGTCATCATCGAAGTTTATCAGAATATCATCCACAATAAACGGCATGGGCTCATTGGTTTCAAGCCGCCATTCCAGGGTCGCAAGGCGCAGGGCAAGGAAAAGCTGATCACGGGTTCCGGAGCTCATTTTCTCCACTGTCAACCGCGACTTATCCGGCCGCACACCAACAAGAACCGGACCGCCTTTATCATCCACATCGGCTCGCATCCCTGAAAAGGAACCCATGGTCAGCTTGTTGAAATACCTGGAAGCAATTTTCAAAACAGGATCCTGATGCTCTTCCCTGTACCGTTCTATTTCCTGCTGCAGAATCCTGGCGGACAGCTTTAACAGCGAATACTTCTCTGCCAGCCGCCGCATCGCGGTCAGTTCCTGCTCCATTTCTTCTGCGATCTGAGCGGCCTTTGCATTGCCATCCATGGCAAAAAGTTCTCTGTTCTCCTCACCGATGATTTGGGAAATTCTATTAATTTCAGGATTTATCCTTTCGTTAATATCCTTTTTTAAAGAATCCATCCTGCCGGGCAATTCATCAACATCAACTTCAGAAGCCTGTCCGGCCATCTCTTCAAGTGTAACGCCGGCCCCTATCCCGGCCAAAACCGTCCGGACATCAGAAATCTTTTCCTGCAGCCGCTGATGCTCTGTAAACTTTATGATAACTGCGGGCAAGTCTTCAGGTTTTTCACATTGAGCTGTTCTCACAAGTTCATCCATCTGATCTTTTGCGGCCTGCAAGGTTTTCCGTGTGGCAGAGATGTCCTCTTGTAAAACCTCCATTTCCTCAGACAACTTGTCATATAACGCACTGTCTTTTTCAGCCTGGCCCAGCATTGTTTTCAAATTCAAAATGACCTGGTCCAACGGCAAATCCACCATGCCCGGAGCCACAATCTTCAACAGATCGATAACCGCTGCTTCCAGCCGGGCAGCATCACGTTTCATGCCGTCAATGCGCTTTTTAAAATCGTCTGCTTCTTTTAATTTATCAAAACAGTTCTGAAGGTTTTCAACAAGATCGATGGCTTCGATTGTGGAAACCTCATCTTTCAGTCCCAGATCCAGAAAAGCTTTTTGCCACTGTTCCTGCCAGCGTGTAAAAGCCTCCCGGGCAATGTTAAGATCTTCTTTTGCCTGGGAATACGTCTTTTGCCGTTGTTCCTGTTTTTCTTTAAATTTTTCTAACGCTGCCTGTTGCTCTGCTGCCTGCTCTTGAACAGCCTGTGCAAAAATCAAGACCGGCCCAAGTTCTTCGACAGCCGGTATTCCCTTTACCCCAATGGATTCCAGCTCTTTTTTCAACGCTTGGTTAAGTTCCTTCCTGCGCTGTTCACCTGTTTTTATTTCCTGTTCGCGTTTGAAGACATCCCCCACTTTGAATCGAAGATTTTCTATCTTTGCCATCCAACCGCTCATTTCCTTTGGCGGCAGGGGGACGATATTTGACGGCTGCCAGGCAGACAGCCAGGACTGATGGAGTTGCTCTTCTTTAAACGCTAATGCTGACGCTTCTTTTTTCTTTTGGGCGATCATCTGCTTTATTGCCTCTTCTCCGGCTTTAAAAGCAGCAGCACTTGCAACCCGGTCCGCTTCCCTGCGCAAACGGTCTGCAAGTGTATCCGCCATATCCACATATCTTTCATAGGCATCGGGAAGCAACCGATCCGGGTCATAAGATTTGCCTTCTTTGGTAATGTCTTCGTGATGAAGCCATTCCCGCAGTAACAGCTGCCAGCCTTGCTCCCTTTTTTCACGGACCAGGATTAGATCCTCCTCTGAAGGGACATCTCCTGCATATTCCAGTTTTTTAATCTCAATCCGACTATGGTTAAGCTCTTTTTCTGCTGTTTCCAATTCTTTCTGGAGCTCACGCCTTTTTTCATCAATCTCGTCATAATTTTTTTCAAACTGCCGAACTGTCTCGGAAAAGGGAAATGAAAGTTCCATGAGCGCTTCCAGATCCCCGGACCAGAGGCCGATGCGTCTGAGTTCTGAAAGGCAGTCTTTTTTGTTTAATTCAACATCTGTCTTGATTTTTTCCAACTGCTCGTCAATATCACCGGCTTTTTGTGCCGATTTGACTGCCTGTATAAGCCCGGGTGATACAATTATTTCCGGAACCTTAATAACGATTTTTTTTAATTCGGTGATCTCCTTTTTTGCGGTCTCAACTTTGTGTTCTGCCGATCTAAGCTGCTGGCTCACTGCTTCATATTGTGAGCTCAGGGCCTGGATGGTCTTTTTTTTTGAAATAACCGGCCGCAGGGTTTCAACCAGCTTTAAATCCAGATCCGGTCTCACCTGTTTAAGCAGCGCTGCCGCCTCCCTGCGCAGACTGATTCGCATCCCATCTCTTAGAGGGATATCCTTCCGGGTTTTGCGGTATTCACCAAGGCGCTGATGGAAATCATCGACTTTCTCTGCCTGGTTTAAAATATCCTTATTAAATAAAATCGTCCTGCGCTTTTCCTCAAGCTTTTCCAGGCGATTCGCATCCTTTTTCAATTGCCGGCCGGCCTGATCAGTTTCCAGGCGGGCCTGCTCGTATCTCTGGTTGAAATCAGGCGGCAGGGGAATAATTTCTCCAAGGTCTGTCTGCTGCTGTTCCAATGATTTCAGGGAAGCCAGCAATGGAACGGCTTTTGCCAGCCGATCAAGACGCTGCAGTTCTCTGGTGTGCTGATCCCGTTCTTTTTCCAGAACAGCCCTGTCTGTCTCTGCATTTTTCAGATTTTTCCGATGTTCTTTCCACTCTCCTGAAGACAGGCTGACCTCTTTCAGTCTTTTTTTTTGTTCTCTAAATTTTTTAATTGCCTGATTGATTTCAGGCAGATGACCTGCCGGCTTGAACAGAGCGGCCGCTTCTTGTTCAAGCAGAACAATAACCTTTCGCAATGAAGAAATACCTGAACCGGCAGAAAACAGAGCCTGCCCCACTTCCCCTTTCTGGGCCAAAATTTCTTCACCGCCCCGGACCAGAGTATCATGATTAATGCCGTAAAGAGACTCAAAAAGCGCTTGTTCAACCCCGTTGAGAAAAGGCGCCAGGACCGCCGGATCAATAGGCTCCCCAGCTTCATCAATCACATCATTGATCCGTTTTTTACGGCGTTGAAAAACAATTTCCTCTCCTTGGCTGTTTTCAAGACAGCCGCCGACCAGCAGTTGATCATAGTTGTGAAGAAAATTATCCGGCGTCTGTTGATCAAACCCATACAAAAAGGCTTTGAGGGCTCTTAAAGAACTGCTTTTTCCGGCTTCATTGGCTCCAAAAATGATATGAAGACCGGGCACTTTTGAATTAAACTCCAGCGGTGCCCTTTTGGTAAAGGGTCCATAGGCTTTTAAATCAAGACGTTTCAGCCTCATTCAGCCCCCCTGTATGAGCGGAGCCTGGCAATTAAAAATTCCTGAATGTCATTGCGCAGTTCCGATATTTTATCGGGCGATGCAAGCAGAAAAGAGGGTTCTCCGGTATGGATCTCAGGAGGTAGTTTGCTTTTCAAAGCAGACAATTCCGGCACCAGTCCAAAAAGCGCATCTCCATCCAGCTCTATCTGCCGGACAGATGCAAGCAACCCTGCAAGGGGTGTATCTTTGCCGAACATTTCCTCCAGCCCCTTCCTGCGGCTTGTCCGGAACTTTACCTTTTCCAGCCACAGGCTGCCCAATTGAACGGCAATGCTTCGAAATCCTTCGGTCCACCGGGTTGTCCGGTCAAGCAGCTGGGTGTGGACAGAACATGCCCCCGTTAAAACGAGACGCAGAGCAATTGATCTGCCGTCACTATTGTCAAGCGCCTGTTCCAACGCCTGCCGCACCTCACTGTAAATACTTTCGGATAGTTCACATCCGGACAAATCGACACGGCAGACTTCCCAGCGAAGCACGTCAAGCTCAAGCGGAGCAACCTTTGTGACGGCACCATCCTCTATTGTCACCAGAGAAGCGCCTTTGGCACCGGTTTCCCTGATATGACGGCCCTGTATATTGCCGGGAAAGACAATCCAGGGATCTTTAGAAATAATTTCCCTTTTGTGGACATGCCCCAGTGCCCAGTAATCATATCCTTTGGATTTCAGGTCATCAATTGTACATGGCGCATAGGCTTCATGCCCTTCACGGCCCGTCAGAGACGTGTGAAGCAGGCCGATATTAAAATAATCAGGATCGTATTGCGGATACTGGGATGCAAGATTTTCCATTACAGCCCGATTCGGATAACTCTGTCCATGGATAAGAATACCAAGATCATCCAGTTTAACGGATTGGGGTTTTTGGGAAGTAAAAAAAGTAACGGTTTCGGGTAGCGGCATGCCCCTGGTCAACGGACTGGCTGCATCGTGATTTCCGGAGACAATAAATACCCTTATCCCGGCTTTGGACAACCGGGCCATCCGGGCTGAAAAATAAAGCCCGGTATTATAGTCTTTCCAATCCCCGTCCCAAAGGTCTCCGGCAATCAGTATGAAATCCACATCTTCTTCTATTGCCAGGTCAACCAGATGATCAAACGCCCGCCTTGCTGCACCCCGTATCTCCTCAACCGGCGCATCTTCATACAATTCAAGCCCTTTTAAAGGGCTGTCCAGGTGTATATCTGCCGCATGAATAAATCTGACCATAGTATCAACACAATAATTTCGCTCTGGGGATGAACTGATATCCGGCATCAGCGGTTAAACAGTTCATTATTTTCTCCACAATAAAAGACATTCCCGGGACCTGACCGGTCCCAGGCAAAATCGTTTTCCGTCTGACTGCTCAAACCATGCCTTTCTAATTTTCAGGTTCGAAGATCGACCGTCTTCTGAATCCAGAACCTTGACATGGTTTTTCATCCCCCGGATAAAAGACCGTCGATATGAGTCAAAACAATACACCCATTCATCATCCATGGCAATGATCATAATATAATGTTCTTCTCCAGGGGTCAGAAGCATATTGCACAGAGCAATACCGCCCTGGTTCAGACAGGTGTCAATTTTACCGCCGGGCTGAAAATCAACTGCTTTTTTCTCTATGAATTTTGTTTTAACGGAAAAGGATTTCATTTTGTAGGCATTGAGCCAGTTGCCCACCAGCCGGACCGCATATTTACTGGTTCCCCCCACTCCGAACCGGGCATTTTTACCCACGGTATCCAGGCAGTACAGAAAAATATGATGAATGACCATGGGAGGGACCTCTTTCCTGTGAAACAGATAACTGATGCCGTTTATCAACGCTGTGGGAACACAGTCATACTCTGATACCTGGTAATGGAGCGGCACGTGCATCTTCTGCCTCCTTTTCAACAATCAAGCTGTCCATCGGTTTCATTTTCAACAATCATATCATTTTTTTCCATTGGGATATATTGTAAAGATCACGGATCCATTGTAATAAAAACCAAGCAATTGATAAAGATCCTAGGAAAAATCCATTTTATTTGAAAGGCGGCTTAAATGGCTGGAAAACAGATCATCGTCCGGGCAGATCTCCTGTACGACGGCACAAAAAAAATACCGGGCATGACCATTGTTGTCCGGGATGACCGGATCGTGGATGTCACAACAAAAAAATATCCGGCAGACATCAGCGGCATTGTCACGCCCGCCTTTATTGATGCCCATTCCCATATTGGAATGGAGCGCCAGGGAGAACCGGATACGGAATCTGAAGTGGATGAACGGCTCAGCGCCTTCGCCCCAATGCAAAATCCAGTGGACAGTATTTATTTTGATGACAGAGCATTCATAGAAGCCGTAGATTTCGGAGTGCTGTACTCTTGTGTCGTACCGGGCAGCGGTAATATTTTAGGCGGCAGGGCCGTGGTGATTAAAAATTTTTCCTCAAACCGGAACCGGGCAGTGATCTGTGATTATGGTTTTAAAATGGCTCTGGGTTACAACCCCCGGTCCAATCCGGAGTGGAAAGGCCTGCGGCCAAACACCCGAATGGGAACCATTGCCCTGTTTGAAAAAAAAATATCCGAAGTGAGCCGGTTGGAAGAAACCGCCCGGATTAAAAGAGACCGTTCCTTTTTAACTTTGAAAAAAGACAGTGCCGGGCGTGGATTTTCTCCGGCTGAAAAACTTCAGCAGACCCAATGGATCCAAAAAGAATATGATCTTTCATTATCTTCCGAACAATGGGCGGTTCACAGCCTTCTCAACGGAAAAAAAACCATTAAGGTCCATGTTCACAAAGACGATGACGCCCTGCTGCTGATTGACCTGAAAAAAAAGTATGGTTTCAAGGTGACTGCCGAACATGCCTGCGGCATATCCGACCCGGAAATTTTCAACGCCCTGTCGGACAGTGGAATTCCTCTTGTTTACGGTCCTGTGATGTCATTTGACTACAAGGTGGAATTGAAAAACGCCTCCTATAAAAATGTGGCCGCACTCATGGCTTCCCGGGCACAATTCGGGCTGATGACCGATCATCCGGTCATTCTGGCACATCATTTGAGGGACTGTCTTAAATATTTTCTCATCCAGGGCATGGCACCTGAAGCTGCCATCGGTCTTGTGACCCTGGAAAATGCAAAAATCTTGAAAATAGATCATCTGCTTGGATCCATCGAACCCGGTAAAACAGCCAGCCTTGTGGTCTGGGATAAAGATGTGTTTCACCTGGGTGCGTTTCCCAGGGTTGTGATGGCAGAAGGACGGATGATACGGGATAACCGCTGATACGTTCCGCTGCAAAAGCACAGGCAAACATCAGCCTGCAGTCATGGCCGGCCTGCATTCTTCTATCACTTTTCCGGGTTTGGTTTTTCAGCTCTTTTTTTGCGTCTTAAAGGAAGGTGCTGCCACAACTGTTGTGAAGAAAACTGCTGCCACCCCCACTTTAGAATACCAATGAGCCAGAATGATATCCAGAGCGCCCAGGCCAGCATGGCAACCCTGTAAGCCAGCATGGGGATGGAGATGACCCACCCTCTGGGAAGCACGGGTCCGCTCACGTCCTGGTACCATCTTAAAAGGGCATGGCTTGATCCGTTACCCACAATATTCATATCCGGATGACCGATCAGCCCCCGGGACACGGCAAATACAAGGGAGCCCACCCCTGCAACGGTCAGGGCCACGATTGCAATCTGTATGAGATTAAACCTGTGCCCTGCAATCGTATCCGCCTTTTTTCGGAATCCCAGTGCAATAAGCCAGCCCACCACAAGGATGGCGGCAGGCAGATTGCTCATGGAAAGCCCCACACCCAGCAGGAACCAATGATGAAATTTAAGGGGTGTCCAACCGGTTTTAGACAGTCCGAATGCAACCAGTCCAATAATGATGAGTACAGACCAGAACAACACGGCAGGTCCTGCCAGCTGCTCGCCCCCGATAAACAGCGGCCAGCGGTCGCGCGGCAGATAAACATCCGCACCGGCATTGACACTGCCGGTTCCCAGATCAATCAAAGAACTTTGATATTGGGTGGAGATCCCCCGGGGTTCAAGCCACTTGAGTTCAAACATCTGCCGGCCCGGCGTAATGGGAAGCGCCACATTTCTTCCCTCCTGGCGCACGGGCTGGACCTTTCCTTTAATTTTAACCTCCTGCAGGCTTTGGCCTTCCGGCAGTACAATGGTATGATGCCCACCCTGGCTGCTGTTAATTGTCAGGGTCAGCTTTGCAGTGGTTATTTTCCGACCCGGGTGCAATTCAAGATGACTGGATTCAATGGTTAAGGTCTGCCCGGAAATACCGGCAGGCCGGGATATTTTTAAACGGACCGATTCTCCGGGCCATGGATGCCAGGTGGGATACCACCGGTTACCTGTCTTGTGCAGGATGACCGGAACACCCTCGTATGTCAGGTGAAAAACCGGGCTGACATCCACCTTCCAGATTTCCGTCCACTCACCTGTTTTTTTGTGTTCAAGCAGGAGCTGATCTGCCGGGTCTAAAAAGGATTCCCATACAAGATCGGTCTGACCGGCTTTCATATTTATTTTGGCAACTCCCTTTGAGATCAGAATGCCTTGAGTTGTCACGGACTCTCCGGACAGCAGAGGAATATTGAGCGCCATCCCGGATTCCGCTGGACTGATGCGGTGAACCCTTGTTTGAACCTTCCAGACCAGCCCCAGAAGAAGCGTACGTTCAACAAGGGCAAACGGCGGGAGAACCCCGGTTTCAAGGACCTGGGCCTGCTGTTGTGTCTGTTCAATTATCCGCTTGAATACAAGCTGACTATCCGCAGTTCCGTCGGGATGCAGGCCGTCCACGGTCCATCCCCGGGCATTAACGGTCACCCCGTGAGGGGGTAACGCAAACGGCAGCTGTACGGTATTTTGTTTTCGAATCGGGCCACCCAGTGTCACCCGGTGTCTGCCCGCCGGAACCAGCAGCCATAGTTTATTATCCTTTTGCAAAAGACCTTTTGCAGGCATATTATCAATCATGACTTCATTGGGCAGCCAATGTTTTGCATGACCCGGGATGGGGACGGCAGCGGTCAACTGCGTGTCTATCCGGACATTCAGCGTCAGCCGGTCAGGGGTAATGACAATGGCTGCATCGGACAGGGCAGCACAGGCCGGAAAACAGTCTTCTTTTTCAAGAAGTCTTTGTTGCAGCTCTTCTAAAATTCGGGGAGAGGGAATCTCGCCGGCGTTTGCCGGATAAGGACTCATTACCCCCACTAAAATCAATAAAGCGGCTGTTAAAGCTTTCATGCCCGAAAACGTAACACCCTGATCGGATTTATACTTTAACCCCAGCATGCCAAGAGCCAGAAGAATGATGAACAGCACCCGTACAAATGCCAGAACCAGATTTATTTTAGGACCGATAAGCACAAAAGAAATCTTCTGATCCCGGGTAACCGGCCCGGCCCAACTGAAATTCACAGTCTCAAACGGCATCCACACCGGCATGCCCGGACCTGTCTGGGTCAATGCCTTTGGATCATGCTGCATGACCCTTGACCCATAATCGGCTGCTGTCGTACTTGAAAGCGCTGCAGGCACACCTTTTAGGATCTTTTTGCCGGGATGCCCGGGTGAAAGGGCTGCCTGACGCTTCGGTTCTGCTTCCTGTTGAACCATATCCATTTGTTCAGATCTGAAAAAAGAGTTCACCTGCCGCAGGGAATAATCGGTCATGGATGCCCATGGTCTTTCCAGCTGGGGATAGATACCGACTCGCAGTGCATGGATGGCATAAGGAATTGAGATAATGACAAGAATTAAAATGGTCATGCACTGATAAAATTTCACCAGTTTTTTAAAGGTCCCGTCCGGCAGATATTTGAGCAGGGTAAATCCGATCAATAATGCGGGCCAGACATAACGGGGCGCGCCAGGTTCATGATAGGTCAAGACCAGGGTGATGAACGCCAGCCCGGCAAGGGGTTTTGAAAAAAGTTTGGCAAGGGCGATGGTAAAAATCAGCACGATGAAAAAATCCAGAAGGGTCCATCGCTTCACCCATGTCCGGGGAATATGATCAATGCCGGCTGCATTCAGCAGCTTCCATCCCGGAGGCAGGTGCAGCCGTCCCTTGACTGTTTGAAAATCATGGTCCCAGCCCGTGGCCGGAATCGATGATATTTTCCCCTTAAACAGGCTGTCGGCAGTGAGGTTTAACCGGCCGTTTCGTAATTCAACACCGGCCTTTTCCGATCCTTTCTGCCGGGTGATCACCTGCTCTTTTCCATCTACAGCCACCCGGCCAAGGGCGACATCCGGGTTTATTTCCAACCGCCAATGGGTGTTTTTCACCCCGGTAATCTTATCTTGAATCGTGTACCCTGTTCCGTCAAACCGGAGCCATAATGTACGGTCCAGGGTCAGCTGGTCCGGAGCCGGATGGGGGTCGCCGCGTTTGATTTCCTTAAACTGTAAAAACTCGCCGGGCAGCAGCCGGTAAGCAGGAAAATTATGCCATTCACCAGGGACGGTTGTCTGGAGCGGATCAATTGAAGGTGCACCGTTTATCTCAACAAGTCTTAAATCAGGATGGGCTTTGAAAGACCAGATTTCCTGCCCGGGCCATTTCCCTTTTTCCGGAGGACGGAACATAAGTTTGTTCAAAGGGCCGTCATGCCGGAGGGTTAAACGAACGATGTATTGCCCCGGCCTCACCTGCAGCCGCATTCTGCCGTCCTGTTCCAGCCGGACCGAAAGGGTACTGTTTAACGACATTGGCGTAAACTTTTCAGGGCTGTAAAGCGGGCCCAGTGTGATCTGTCTTGCCGACCCTGCCACATCCAGGGAGATATAAAGCAAAACCCTTGCCGGGATTGAGTCTTCTATCAGCCTGAAACTTTCTATCTTCAACCTGTTTTCAATTTTTTCTTCTTCCTGCAGTTTTTTAAGCCACAACCGGCCTGCGGCATCCAGATTGGGAAACCTGATCTTTTCATTGTCTACGGTTAAAGAAACAAGCCCGGATTGAGGGGGAATCTGCAGATTCTCAGGCAGACCGGACCATTTGAAACGGCCGGTGATGGCATGCTCACCGGGCACCAGTTGAATATGGGGTCTTCCGTCTTTTTCAACGATAATTTTCTTTTTGCCGTCCACCTCAACGTCCCTGGGCCAATGGCGGTAGTTTCCCGGCAGCGGTACCCAGGTTTGATAGTGTATCAGCCAGGACTGGGAGAACTCACCGCCGGTGCGGGTCAGCCTTACGTCAAGTGTGGACGGCCAGCTGCAGTGGTAAATATCGGCATCATTATATTCAGGAACACAGGAGACCTGTTCCTGTTTGCCATGCAGTACCCAGTCCACCCAGGGTTTGAGTTGCTCCGGGATGCTTCGTGTTTTGTCTGCATAGCCGGGATGACTAATTGAAAAAATAAAAATCAGGCTGATAAACAATGGGTTCAGATTATATTTTAAGCGTTTGGCCCATCTCACAATATTTCCCCCTGCTATGCTTTGTTTTCACCAGGAGTATACAATATACTCATTAAAGAACCCCATTGCTGAATGGCCGTACCCATCGGACACAGCATCGAATGTCTTTTTTTAAATAATTCTTTTAATTTTGCGTCACCCATTTGATTTGAAAAGTATGATTCTGAGTCATGTTGCCGCAAAGACTTGATTGCGTCCGTTCTTTTTGGCCTGGTATAATGC
>JBNKNP010000040.1:0-14164 GCA_050293905.1 Desulfobacteraceae bacterium
TCCACTTCATCGTTGTTGGGAAAGGAGACTGTTGCTCCCTGCGGAATCACCAGGACATGCGGTGAAAAGGTCAGATTTTTCTGATCCATTTGGAAAATCTTTTTGGGTGGTTCTGAAAATTTCGGGGTTTTTGTCAGGTAAACCAGTATATTTTCAGGATGCCGCAATCCCTGGGCCGTCACCTTTCCGGAAAGGTCGGCGGCCAGGGCTGAAACACTTCCCGCAGCAACGCTTAAACCAATTAAAATCAAGAGTATTATCTTATTCACAGGTCTCTCCTTTGTTTTCGGATTCTTTCTACCAGGCCGCCGATGTAATCGTTATATCCTCGCTGTCCCATTTTTTGACACCGGCAAGGGATTTCATAAAGGGCCGGTAAATGAGTACGGCTTCTGCGCCCGGTTCATCCTCTGTATTAGTCATTTTAAACGTATACGTCAATGTCACCGTTGTTTTGGGGCGGATGCGGGTGTCTTTTTCCACGGCAGTCGCCCGCCAGAACGGTACATTGATATTGTTATGTTCATCCTTCAGCACCTTGGAAAACATTTTTCCGGGCAGGCCTGAATAATTGCCCAGGTCCTTTGAACCGGTGCCGGTCCAGGATGGCAGTGTTTCACCCTTGAGCAGTTCAAGTTCACGGCCGCTGGAATCCGTGGCTGACAGCACCAGCATCACCTGCCGCATGGGATCACCGGTGGGCACCCAGTGTCCGCCGTTGGTGTTGGTGATATATACATTAATCTTTAAAATATTGTCTTGAATTTCGCCTTCGATTTCCATTGAAAGAGCGGTTGCAAGCTGGGTCTGTGTTCCGCCGTCAAAATGATGGGGCCGGATATTGGCCGGATCCCTTTTTACCCCCCACATGTTCCGGGCCTGATTGTCAACCACGAAATTATCATAGGGCAGCATCTCTTTCCGCCAGCTCATGTGACAGTCCTGGCACTTTTTCCCTTTATTGCCGTCATCCGCGGCAAGGGAGTCCTGCCAGCTCTTCCATTCCTGATAAGTGGTCTGGACAGGAATAACCGAATCATCACCGATATTGAAATCGTTCCATTCCTTATCTGTATATACTTTTTTGCGGTCCCAGCTCTTTTTTCCGGGAACGGATTTCACCTGGCTGTGGCAGAGTGCGCAATAACCACCCTTATCAAATTGCGGGCTGTAGGAAGCGGCCATGACCGAATTGACCACATCATCATAGGGGCCGAGAACTAAAATGGAATTGCCTGAATACGGGGTATGGCGTTTGAGTGCCGGCTTGTACTGGCTTTGTGTGTTTCCGGATTTCACCACCTTCCGGATTTTATGGCAGAAATCACAGGAAATGCCGTCCCATTCAGTTTTGGGGCTCCACAAGGCCTGTTCAATATCTTTGGCCCCGTTTTTTGATACCGAGGCAGACGGTGCATGACATGAAATACAATCACCGGGCTGGTCCGGATTGTCAATTCTGTACCCCGGCCCTGCAACGCGTTTGCCCGTGGCGTCCGTGCCATTGTACATATTGATGACTTTAGGATTGGACGTGGTATGGGCCATCTTTGACTGGTCCCAGTATTTTGCCAGGGTATTGTGGCACCGGGCACAGACCGCCGGTGAAATAAAGCGGTAATCCGGGTTGTCACCCGAAGGGATGGGGTATATCCGGATAGTGGCATTGGTGCTGCCGGGCCAGACAGACGCGGCATTATTAAACCAGCCGTCTTTTCCGGCTGTGATGGTCACCGGCCTGCTTGAAAATGAAGGTACCTCAAGTGTAAACCGTCCGCCGGCATCGGTCAGGGTAAATCCGTCCTGTCCTGAAATTCGCACCCGTGCATCTTTTACCATGCCGAATTCAGACGCCACCACACCTTTGACAGTTGTGGTTGACGGTTTTGACGGGCTTGATCCTGCAACCACAAACCGGCCGGTCAACCCAATAGAAACAATTCCAAAAAGAATAAAAAAAAGGATGGCTTTTTTCATTAAAACCTCCGCAGACAAATTTCAAAAGTGAGCATATGATCCTGTTAAATCAAAGATATATGGTATAGATATACACATTGGGCAATGCAAACTCAATGGATTAAATTATTTTCAAGACGATTATGCACTGATGATAATGGTGCCGGTCATATTCTCATGCAGGCTGCCGCAGATGGCGTTGCAGGCAAATGAAAACGTGCCCGCCTTATCTGCGGTAAATGTGACAATGACCGGTCTTCCCGGATGAATACCGTCATTGATGAAGATCCCAAAATCCTTGAGGCTGAAACCGTGGATCACATCAGAACTGGAAAGCCTGATGACCACGGTATCGCCTTTTTTAGCATGCAGTACCGGATGGGACGGTTTGACCGGCTTAATACTGTTAAACAGCACATCAGCCGCCTGAATATCGCCGTTTACCCATCCCTGTACCGTGTTGCCGGTCAGGTGAAATACCTTTGCATGATCCGGGATTTTTTTATTCCTGACACTTGTATCAAATGCAGAGATGCCCAGGGGCATAGCCGCAATTATCACCACCACCGCAATCAAATAAAATCGATCTGCTGTTTTTAAATTCATTTTTTCAGGTCCGGGGTAATAATTAATTTAACAGCATTAATCGGCCGGAGTATTTATCAACCCCTAACAGCTGGATGACTTCATTGTTTTTGTCAAGCACTTCCACTTCAAAAAAACCGCCGGAATCATTTATATTGCCGACCATAAGGTCCGGGTTCAGTTTGGTTACATGGTCGCTGACAATGGTTTTGGCCTGGTCCGAGCCGACAGCCGGTTGTGCAGCCGGAGCCTGCGCAGAAGAATACCCGCCCTGTCTCTGGGGGACATAGTCACTGCCGCCGGCGTTTCCCCATCCGCATGCCATTGAATTGATCGGATTAAAAAAAAGGAATCCAGTAAAAAGCAGAAACATTGCCGCAAATCCCGCTATTTTGAAATTGAAATGTTTTTTCATGATCAGTTCTCCTGTTATTTTAAATTATTCATTTGTTATTTACCTGTTAATCTTCTGCTATACACAACAGCAAAAACGATACCAGTTGGAATAAAAATTGGGAATGAATGTATTTAACCTATTGATAATAAATATGATATTTCATATAAAACTTGTTTGATGCTTTGCCTGTGTTACTGGTTAATATTTAGCTGTTGTAGATTATTCTGCAATGCTTCCCAAAGCCTGGATCAAATTTAGCCATGCAGCAGCGTTGGAATAATGTTTCATCGGGATTGATTTAATGTCTGATCTTCGGCTCTGAATATGCATTGATACGATATTGAAGAAGCCATCATTGCAGTGGTTGCTTTCCTTTTTGTGGTGAAGGTGTCTTGGGCAACTTTTGTCTTTTCAAGAACTGAAAATAATTTGGCACATGTCTTGCTGTTTGTATTATTAAAGGCGATCCTATATAAAACAGGTGATGATCGAATAAAGGGGGAATGATGTCTTCACAAATCATTACACTGCCGGTTTCCGGCATGAGCTGCGTAAACTGCGCTGCAAATATCGATAAAGCATTGAATAAACTGGATGGGGTTGAAACGGCGAACGTTAATTTTGCAGCCGAACAAGCCAGTATTTCCTTCGATCCGGACAAGCTTTCCGTAGCCGGGATTAAAAAGGCGATTACAGATGCCGGTTATCAAATTCCTGCTGCAAAAAAAGATTTTCCAGTAACAGGCATGAGTTGCGCCAATTGTGCAGCAAACATTGAAAGAACATTGAACACAAAGGTGGATGGTGTTGTTAACGCAACCGTAAACTTTGCTTCAGAACACCTGTCTGTTGAATTTATCCCGTCTGAAATTTCCATTGAGAAGATTGCACAGGAAATCGAAAAAATCGGCTTTGGCCTGGTTTTGCCGGAAGACGATGATGACGAAGACAGCGAACAAATCGCCCGGAATGCGGAAATTAAAGACCAGACCGTAAAGTTTGCTGTCGGGCTTTTATTTGCCCTGCCGCTGTTCTCCTTGAGCATGCTGCGTGATTTCGGTCTCGTGGGCCAGTGGAGTCATTCCCCCTGGGTGAACTGGTTTTTTTTATTTCTGGCGACACCTGTTCAGTTCTATACCGGCCTGGACTATTACACCGGGGCGTTTAAAAGCCTTCGGAACAAAAGCGCCAATATGGATGTTCTCATTGCGCTCGGATCATCAGTGGCCTATTTTTATTCACTGGCCGTCCTGATTTTCGCAGGTCTTGGCGGACATGTCTATTTTGAAACATCTGCAGTGATTATCACTTTGATCAAAATAGGAAAACTGCTTGAGGCCAGAACCAAAGGCAAAACCGGTGGGGCGATCAAAAAACTGATAGGACTGGTCCCAAAAACAGCTGTTATCCTTGATCAAGACACGGAAAAGGAAATTCCCATTTCCCGTGTAAAAATAGATGATATTGTGATTATCCGTCCGGGCGAACGTATTCCTGTTGATGGTATGGTTATTGAGGGCCGGTCTTCAGTGGATGAATCCATGCTTACAGGTGAACCGCTGCCGATCGATAAAAAGGCCGGAGATACGATTACCGGCGGCACGATCAACGGTCAGGGACTGATCCGTTTCAAGGCAACCCGGGTCGGTAAAGACACGGCACTTGCTCAGATCATCCGGCTGGTTCAGGAAGCCCAGGGAAGCAAAGCGCCCATCCAGGCACTGGCAGATAAGGTCGCAGCTTTTTTTGTGCCTGGCGTGATCTTTATTGCCATTGTTACTTTTTTTATCTGGTGGGGTATTTCAAAGGACTTTCTGCCGGCCATGATCCGCATGGTGGCTGTCCTTGTTATTGCCTGCCCCTGTGCCCTGGGCCTTGCAACACCTACGGCTATCATGGCCGGAACCGGTAAAGGGGCTGAAAACGGAATTTTGTTTAAACGGAGCGAAGCGCTTGAAAATGCGGCCCGCCTGAAAACCATTGTGCTGGACAAAACCGGAACCATTACCATGGGAAAACCGTCAGTTGTGGATATTGCCCCGCTTTATCCGGGAATGACAAAAGAAGAGATACTGGCCCATGCCGCATCCCTGGAAAAAGGTTCTGAACATCCCATTGGCCGGTCTATTCTGGCTCACGCAGAGAAACTGAATATGAAATTGACGGATCCGGCTGATTTTGAAGCTGTTTCAGGATTTGGCGTTGTGGCCGCCATAAACGGGGCGCTTTATAAATTTGGAAAACCAGGCTGGTTTGTCCAGGATGGATATGATGTCAAAGATTCCAAAGGAATTATTTCTTCCCTCCAGGATGAAGGAAAAACAGTGATGCTGCTGGCAGACAAGGAAAATGTTCTGGGTCTCATATCCGTGTCCGACACCCTGAAACCGGAATCCGCAAAAGCCATTAAAGCCCTGCATGAAGAGAAACTTAAAGTTGTGATGCTGACAGGAGATAACCTTCAGACGGCCAATGCCATTGCCCGGCAGGTAAATGTGGATGAAGTGGTGGCTGAAGTCAAACCCGAAGAAAAATCAGAGCAGATTACCCGGCTCCAGCAGAACCGGGATCTGGTCGGTATGGTGGGTGATGGTATCAATGATGCGCCGGCCCTGGCACAGGCCGATATCGGCATGGCCATCGGAACCGGAACCGATGTGGCGATAGAAACCGGAGATGTCATCCTGTCCAGCGGCAGTCTTGAAGGCATTCCAAAAGCAATAAAAATCAGCCGGAAAACCCTTGGGACGATCCGGCAGAACCTGTTTCTGGCCTTTGCCTATAACACGGTACTGATACCGGTGGCAGCCGGGATCCTGGCTCCCTTTGACATGTTTCCGGAATTTTTAAGGCAGCTGCATCCTATTCTTGCCGCCCTTGCCATGGCAGCAAGCAGCATTTCCGTAGTTACAAACAGTTTACGGCTGTATAACGCAAAAATCTGATAAACAGCTTCAGCCAACGGCAGAAACAGTGGTCATATCTGATCATCTGAAAGCATGACCGATGCTTCAGGATTGAACGGGTTTTTTCGTACTGCCAGGGAAAAAAGATAGGGATAATGTTTTTTCAAATGCTTTAAATAACGCAGCCATTCCTTGAGCAGCAGGGAAAATACCCGGTTCGTGTCTCCTTGCAGATGACTGGAATCTGCTTTTGTCAGATGGTGAAGATCCGGGCGGCTTTGAAGCTCTTCATTCAGATGTGTCACAGACAGCAGCAGTTCCGTAAACTCTTCGTGTTCGAGCAGTGCCGGGTTTTCTAAAAGATCCAGGATCAACGAGCGGTTTTCTCTTAAATGGTTGTTTAATTCGTCCAGATCCGGGAGGCTGTCTGCGGCAGTGAATGTCTGATGATTCGCTGTTTTAATAATTTCGGTAAGCCTGCTTTCGGAGCAGGACAGATCAATATGCCGGATTTCCGTTATAAATGTATCCGGTACTTTTGTTTTGGCAAGCAGACCGAGCAGATGATTTCCCATTTCACTGAAAAAGATTCCAAGGACAATATTTTGTTTTTTTAACCTGTTTTCCGTATCTCTTTGCATTAACAGCAGTTCTGTTGCATTGGCTATAAACCCGATAAAACTGCCCCCGCCCAGGACAATAATAAAAACAGCTAAAAGCCTTGTTAAAGGCTGGGTCGGGTGAAGATCCCCGTAACCTACAGTGGAAACCGTGACAATATTATAATACAATGCGTCTAAAAAACTGAAATTTTCAAGCAGCATAAATCCAAGTGTTCCCAGGAGAGTTACGCTGATAAACAATATCATAAAAATATAAAGTCGTCGTTTTACTTCAGGCATCATGGATCCTTAGGTTTTCAATTTAAAAAATAAATAATTTTAGTATAGAATAATGAATCAGGCAATGCGTATGATACTCAATTAGTTGATCCGGTGTGGAGGACAAAAAAAGAATCCTCTCAAAGGCCGTTCCGTTAACGGCCTTTGAGAGGATGTTGATGGGGTGGGGAAAAATATTAATTTAATACTGGCAGCCGCCGCCGTATCCGTAACCCATGCCCGTGAAATTCCGGCTGTCCGTTCCTGAAAACAGGGTTCTCATTTTTTTCATATGGTTAAACCGTTCTTTATCCAATTGGGCAGACAGGTCAAACAATTCCTGTTCCAATCTGTCAATGACTGCCGGATCCTGCTTTGTTTTTAAGGCTTCCGTGTTTAATTCGAGCTGTTTTTGGTTGATCTGCAGGCGGATATCTTTTGTGGCCTCAAAATAGGTGTCCATCTGGTCCTGCATTTTTTTCTGGTCCTCGGCAGACAGGTTGTTCCACATATGGCCGTATCCCATATGTGGTCCGGACATCATGTTATATCCGTTGCCCATGTGATACCCGTTGCCCATATTGTATCCTCCCATATGGGCAAATACCTGGGTGGCAATAAATCCAACGGCCAATATAATGGAAATCAGCAGGATGGTTTTCTTTGTGATTGTTTTTTTCATTTTAAACTCCTTTATTGGTGGTTACTAAACAGTGTTTTTTTTTACTTTCCGCTTAATATAATATCAACATCCGTGCCAGTTTGTTTAACAATCTGAAATAAAAGGAAAATCTACAAAAAGCGAGTATGTAACGTGAAATTTTATCCGGAATATGGATAAAATTTAGCCAGGGCTGTGGATAAAATCAAACCAGGGGCAAAGGCATTGTTGTCATTTGAATACTGTTCGTTTAAGCATGGGTGTTTTTATCAAAATAATGTTGTAATTTCAGTGTCTTTCTGGTAGCCATTGGGTATTGCCCGGCTGTTGGGGCCGTACAAAAAAACACCAGACGTTATTGGCGGAATGACAGGTAACATTTATGGAACAATGGAATCAACTGTTGGATTTAATTATTTCGTTCTGGCCCCTTTTCTGTGTTGTTGTTGTATTGGGAGTCGGCCTGAGAAGCGCGTATTGGTTTCTTATCGGACGGCATCCTGACCTTGGCAGTGAACGCAGGTTCCCCCGTCAGATCATTATGTCCGGATTAATGCTTCTCGGTTTGATTGTTACCATTCTTGTCTTACCGGTAAGTGAAACATTCCGGGACCGGCTGCTGGGCCTGATTGGGCTGCTGATATCCGGAATCATCGCGTTTTCATCAACAACCATTGTTGCAAATTTCATGGCCGGGATTTTACTGCGGATTACCAAACCATTTAAAACAGGCGATTTTGTCCGTGTTAGAGAATATTTCGGCCGTGTCACAGAACGCGGTTTATTTGATACGGAACTGCAGACCGAGAGCCGGGAGCTTATCGCCCTTCCCAATACATACCTGATCAGTCATCCTGTGACTGCGGTGCTTGGTTCAGGAACCATCATTTCAATTACATTGTCTTTGGGTTTCGATATTCACCATTCCAAGGTTGAGCCGATGCTTATTGAAGCAGCCCGGAAAAGCGGGCTTGAGGAACCGTTTGTCCACATCCTTGAGATTGGTGACTATTCGATCACCTATCGTGTTTCAGGCTTGCTGGTTGAAGTGAAAGGCTTGATCACAGCCCGTTCCAACCTTTCAAAAAACGTACTGGACATGCTGCATGGGCAGGGTGTTGAAATTCTGTCACCGGCGTATATGGCTCAACGTCGTATCGGAGAGGAAAAAAAAGTGATCCCTCCTCTTGTTGCACAGGCCTCAACTAAAGCGGATGCGGCAGCTGAACAGATAGCATTTGACAAAGCAGACCGGGCAGAACTGATCGAAAATGAAAAGCAGAGACTGACAAAAGACCTTCATGAGATGGAATCCTTATTAAAGAAAGCATCCGGCGAAAACAAGGATCAGATTAAATTAAATATAGCCCAGGACCGTGAGCGCCTGAAGGATATGGAGCATAAACAGGATGAACTGAATCAGGAAAGCATAACTGTTGAACCTGCGGCGGCAGATGATGCAAAAAATTTGCGCGATATTTGAGGCCCACGGTTGCCTAAGCTGAAATTCATTTACGCTAAAACAGCTTTAAAAAAGTATAAAAAAAGAGTGAACACTTTTCACTGGTATGAGAACAGGTGTTCACTCCATTGGCAAGATACTTTAAAATCAGTGCAGCGAAATATACCGGCTGTAAATAATTCCGTTGATTAAAAGATATATCCCAAATCCAAGAGCGGAATACCCGAAAAGATAATAAACCACACGGAAAACAGCAGAAGGAGGCTCTGCTTTTTCTGTTTTAAGCCGGTTTTCCTGCTTCATCCGTTCTATCCAGGCCGGTTTTTCATTTTCAAGTTCTTCCATGGGAACACTGCCGCTGAACATGGCTTCGTTCATGGGAAAGCTTACCGGCCGTAAGTGACCCACGAAAAAATGGACAATAAAAATATAGGATACGGCAAGAATGGCCTCGGCCTTGTGAAGCAGTGCAGCGATATTAAGCGTCCAGCCGGGAATATAGCGGGTGGCCGAGATGGGGTACATGAGCATGATCCCGGTTATCGCCAAAAGGGGCATGCCCCAGTAAACCGCCCAATAATCAAACTTTTCCCAGTAGGCCCAGCGCCCGATCTTTGGTTGTTCTGCTAAACCGAACAGCCACAGGATTTTTTGCCATAGATGTTTTATATCGTAAATATTCGGTACCAGGGAATCCGGTCCGAAAATACTTGTCCCAGGATTTTTCCAGTCTATCCTTGTCAGAAGATACAGCGTATGCAGCACGAACGCCCACAGCATAATGATGCCGACCCATTTATGGATTAAAAGGGATGTCTCATATCCTCCGAAAACGGCGTTCAGGTTTCTGCCCCATGCGGTCGGGAGAAACAGGCGGCTGAACCCTGTTGCTGCCTGGATGAGAAACGTGATAATCAGGAAAAGGTGAAATCCCCGGTCCAAAGGACTAAATCGTTTGATCCGTTCCGTCTTTATTTCCATCATTCGTCCTTTCTTATCCTGAATAATTCTCTTATCCCCATTAAAACAGAATGGGGGATAAAAAGTGCCAGGGTCCCTGCCAGAAGAATCAGCATAAACCAGTAAGAATAATACAATGCCGGGAATCCGGTTTTTGTGTCCAACGCTCCTGCTGCAGGTTCATGAATGACATACCGGGCAAATGAAGCAGAAGCGCCCTGATGACATTTTGAACAGACGTAAGCATGCCGCCTGATGGGATTCATTGGCGAGAAGTAATGGTTAATGCTCGCAATGGGCTCCTGGCCGTGGCATTGTCTGCAAGTCAGGTTGGCTCGGACGGTGTGGATATCCCGGGCCTGCCCGGCATGGCATTCCTCACACCTTCTGTTGTCATAAAACTTGATACCCCGGTGTGAATCGGCCAGGTGACTCCTGTTTCTTACCCGGGCCGAGGTTGAGCTGTATGTAAACGGTTTTCTGCCTTCTTCACTGAATCTTCTAACCAGAGAGTTTTCATGCCCCGGTTTCATCTCATATTGTTCGTAATAGCCGGTGCTGACTTCATATTGTTTGTACCGGTTGATAAAAGATGTTACCTCTTCTCCCTGCCCGAACAAAAGGGCAGGGAGAAACAGGGAGGCTGACAGGGTCATGGTTACGATCCGGGCAATCGTTCTTCTGATAGTCATTGAATTTCGCATAACCCCTCCTGCGGTATTATTCGGCCATTTTAAATTCTATCTTTCGAATCGCCTGCCCCACAGGTTTGGGTAATACGGACAGCGCTTTCCAGGCATCCTGAAGTTCCTTGAGATCCTGCTTTTTATGCTGGTGGCAGGTCTGGCATGAATTCGGGACTTTGGGATTTTTCAGCGTGTCTTCGGGCAGCAGCGGCACAAATACATGACTATGAATGTCCCCTGATTCAGCACTCTTTGCAATCCTCGGCATATGGCAGCCCACGCAGTTTGCAAATGAATGAATCGAATGGGCAAAATTATTATTCACCATTTCATGACAGCTTAAGCACTGCTTTGACCCGGCAAAGTTGGTCTGAGACCGTGTCGGAGGAATGCCGAGCTGATGCACGTAGTGACAAGAGGTGCAGGTTACGCCTTCCAGGGCATGCTTTGACTGCTGCCAGTCGATAAACTGCTGGTGGTGGCCTTTGGAAAATTCATTGGCATAGACATGTTTTAAATCACCACCTTTATAGGAGGTTGATTCATAGTATGAGGAAAGCGCTTTACCGGGTGCGTACCCAATCGGCCAGCCGCCGCCTTTTTCCATGGTTGAATGCCCCCGGTTGTGGCAGGACCCGCAGATCTGGGCGGCAACGCCCATGGTCAGTTTTGCCGGATTGACGATGGTATTGCGTTTTTCAAATACTTGTGTCTTTGGCAATGCTGCATGCCAGGACCCTTTTCCATGGCAGGCTTCACACCCAACCCCGGGTTCATTAAATGTATTGTTTTTAAGGTCGGCACCGGTTGCATGACAGCCGCCGCATTTTAAAAGCCAAGGTCGTTTGTCCCAGTCCTTTTCATGGTAGTTCACCCACCGGTTGGTCTCCGTATTATACTGTATGGGAGAAATATAAAGGGTATCATTCTTTTTAACCAGAAAACGCTGTTTCCACTGACTGCCGATGGTATACAGGATTTCGTCTTTTTCAGGGACATAGATTTGATCGGCAGGCACGGCTAGCTTGTCTCCCAGTTTTGCCAGGTCCTCTCGTATCCGTTTTTCCTCGATGGCGATGACAATCGCATCCTCATTGGCTTTTGCATCCTGGAGCATTCTTGAATGCATGGTCATCTTCCAGGAATCAAAATGTTCCAGATGACATGTTTTACACGTGTCGGATCCGACGAAATCCTTTGGCTGTGACGTGACCGCAGCAATATCAACCACCGGTTCCGATGAACACCCCCAGATGCCGAGAGCAGCTACCACCCCCAGTAAAAGAAGTGCGGTTAAAACTTTCTTTTTCATACGCGCCTCCCTGAAAACATGATTTAAATGAATGAAACTCTCACAACCAAGACATATAGAGAAATAATATTCACTAAAACAGCAGGTTCTGTGAAGAAAATTCACAGGACAGGAGTTCAGTTTCAGGTGCAGAGCAGGTCTTGATTTTAAATGCCGGATTAATACGAATGATAGTGTTTAAGAATAGATGTTTTTTTTCGTAACTGCAAGGATTAAATTTGCCCGAGTTCATCTTCAGCCAGAGCTTTGAAAATTTTTTTGCCTCTGTTGTCCAAAACAGTCTCTTGTGCTGATAAATATGACTCCCTGATTTTAATTTCATATTCCAAGGCCGATGAATATTAAAAATATGTGCTTGTTTTGGCGATGCAGGACTGATAACAATAAATGTCGGTTATGATTGATTCGGCTGTGCCGGAACCGTCAAGGGGTAAACCTCGTATGGAAAAGGAGTACGCATAAAATGGGTAGAGAATTTGCCGAAAATGAGCTGAAAGCAAATTTGCAGACAGCCCAAAACAGGATGTTCTCATTTGTTAGCAGGGAATTGGCCCGGTTTGAGAAGGAAGACAGCATCTCTTTTCTTTTTGAAAATCCGGATACCTTGACGGACAAATTCTGCAGGGTTGAACAGCAGGTCTTTAATTTGTTGAATATTTCAGAAGACAAAAGAAATATCTGGCATATGGGTATTGCCGATTCAGGCAAACGAAGCATTGCGCTTCTGGCAAATTATCTTTGTCCGGCAGATACCGGCAAAAATGCTATCTTGGATACGGAAAATTATGTGGGATTTAATAAATTTTCTGCGGCAAAGGCATTGGAAAAATACAAAGGGGTGTCCTTTGAAAAGCCGTTTAATATTGAGCTGGGCCGTGCATTAACCGTTAATTCGGAAAAAGAATTTGGCAGATTAACACAAATTTTCCACGAGAACCGCTATGACACCTTGTGGCTGTCATGGAACAGCACCTCCACCGGTGTCCAGGAAAAAATAGAGCAAATCACGGCCTGCCGTAATGAAGCAAAGAGCAGAACACTTATTATTGCTGATGCCGCCTCTTTCAGATTATTCTCTGATGAATGGAAACATATTTCCCAAGAAACGCTGCCGGATGTTTTCTTTTTTTCTCTGCGGAAACAGGGCCTGCCGTACGAAGGCCCCAACGACGAATATCACCAGGCCCAAAATTCAGGCGCATTGATTATTTTTAATGACACTGCCCTGGAACAGGCCAAAAGTATAAATGCTGAAACAATTTATGACAGCCCTGCTCTGTCTGAATATGCAGATCACAAAATTACTGTGAGCCCTCAGAGGCAAAACCACATTAAGCATCTGTTAAAACTCAATTGTGCGTGCGATTATTTTCTGGGCCGGAATAAAGAACCCCTGACTGCTCTGGATTCCGCCCGGAGAACAGCCCGGTTAAAAATTAAAAATGCCTTTGCACCTAAGAACGGGGTTTTTCCGTCACGGTTCTCTTTGTTTTCCGATCCGGATGCGCAATCCGACAGCAGCTATGTATTAAAGGTTCCCGAAAGAACCACTGCTAAAAAAGTTATTTCGGAACTCCAGGAAAACGGCATTCTTATATCCGGATGCATGCATCCGAAAATGGACAGCCAGAAGTATGTGCGGTTTGCCTTCTATCCCGGTAACAGCACACAGGAGATTGACTATCTGATAGAACAGCTTGAAGGAAAGCACAGCCGCGCATAACCGGGCTGTGCTTTTTGGAATCATTCCTTTGTTATCTTCTGCCAGAATTCATCTGCCTGGCGGACAAGCACCGGTTCTGTTTTGGTTTCGGCAAGCTTGTTCCATTTGGCCAGGGTATTGCCCCAGAATCCGTCATAAAACAGATAATTGACGCCATTGATGATTTTGAATCGTTCCGGGTTTACATCAACCTTGTCTCCTTCAAGCATGGCCCATGCGCACCATCCGCCAAAGGCCGGCAGGTATGTTTCAGGATCAGCTTTAAACTTATTTAAATTATCCATAGTCGCAAAAAAGTAATGCGCCCCCTGATATTCGGTTGTTATGGTTTTTTCCCCTTTTTCAGGAGTGCTGGAAAAATAGCTGACCGGATCATATCCCTTTAGAGCAATATGATTTTTATCAATATTCAAATGTCGGTTCGCTTCTTTGGCCATTGCGGGGCAGGATGAGGTGTTGATAAATCCTGCCAGAAGTAAAATAATGAAACAATAACGCATGAATATTCCTCCTTAATTTTTACATCGGCCGCCGGCTTTTATCTTTAAAAAATGAACCGCTAATTTTTAACTTCTACAAAGGCCCTCACCGGCGACGGGATTAGGACTGCCATCTGTTCGGAAGGCACCCAGCAG
>JBNKNP010000041.1:0-7297 GCA_050293905.1 Desulfobacteraceae bacterium
CTTCCGATCTGGGCTTCCCATCATACCGCGGGCGGAAATGCTGGCTGAACTGATGCGGATCAAATACTCCATTGCCGTTTCCGGCGCCCACGGCAAGACATCCACCACAGCCATGATTTCCCATATTCTCAATACAGCCGGCCTGGACCCCACGGTTATTATCGGCGGTCTTCTCAAAGGTCTGGACACCAATGCCCTTCACGGCAGCGGGGAATTTATCGTGGCCGAAGCAGACGAAAGTGACGGCTCTTTCTTAAAATATGCCCCGGCCATTGCCGCGGTGACCAATATTGATCTTGAACATCTTGATTTTTATGAAGATATTGAGGATATAAAAGATAAATTCATCCGGTTTATCAATTCCGTCCCGTTTTACGGGCTGGCCATCCTCTGCCTTGACAACGAACACATCCAGGATATCCTGCCGAAAATAAAGGTCAGGTACACTACCTACGGCACATCTGCCCAGTCTGACCTGCAGGCCAGGAAAATCACCTTTAAAGATAACAAAAGCATATTCAGTGTCTATCACCATGAAAAACTGCTGGGTGATATTCAGCTGAATATTGCCGGCAAGCACAATATTTTCAATTCCCTTGCCGGCATCGCAACCGGGCTGGAGCTGGACATTCCCTTTAAAACCATTAAAAAGGCTTTAGAAGACATGAAAGGGGTAAAACGCCGGCTGGAGCTTAAGGGAAAGAAAAACGGAATTACGGTCATGGACGATTACGGCCATCATCCCACGGAAATTGTGGCAACCTTGACCGCAGTACGAGAAAGTTACAAGGACAAACGGCTCATCGTGGTTTTCCAGCCCCACCGCTATACAAGAACACAGGGGCTGTTTGATGAATTCACCCGTTCCTTTTACCATTCGGACATCCTGATTCTTCTGCCCATTTACGCGGCCAGCGAACAGCCCATCAAAGGGGTTAACAGTGAAAGTCTGTGCAAAGGCATTGAAGCCCACGGGCACAAGGATGTATCCTTTGCACCTGATTTTATGCAGGCCTTATCCATGATCACCCACAAAGTTAAAAAAGGAGATATCGTTCTCACCCTGGGCGCCGGGGATATTTATACCCTGGGCGAAAAACTGGTGGAGCTGTTATAACCAAATGAAAAAACAGGCTCAAATATATTCAGCACTGGCGTCAAAATTCAACCTGTTAACGGATGAACCCTTGAAACGCCACACCTCTTTTAGAATCGGAGGTCCTGCTGATCTGTTTGCCCAGCCTGAAAATGCACATCAATTAAAACAATTGGTAAAGGCTGCCCGGGAATTGAATATTCCAATCACCCTTTTCGGGGGCGGCACCAACCTTCTGGTATCAGACAAGGGAATCAGGGGGCTTGTCATCACCACAAAACAGTTAAAATCAGGCATTACCATCCTTGAAAAACAAGAGGGAAACAGCCCCGGCCCGGAGCGGATCCAGGCAGATGCGGGCGAAATTCTGGCCAGTGTATGCCGGTTTGCCGCCGATAACGCCCTGTCCGGCCTTGAATTTGCCGCAGGCATTCCCGGCACCCTTGGCGGCGCCGTCTACATGAATGCCGGAGGTGCAAAAGCCGCCATGGCAGATATTGTCGAGTCCGCCCAATTGCTGGAATTGGATACCCTTGAAATCAAAAATATAGATAAGGATGCCATCCGGTTTTCCTATCGCCGTTCAGATCTGTCCGGCATTTTGCTGCAAGTCGTCCTGAGGCTTAAGCGTGCTGATAAAATTGAAATTGAAGCTGCCAATACCCGAAACCTGAAACAAAAAAAACAGACCCAGCCTGTGGGAGCGGCCAGTGCCGGCTGCTTTTTCAAAAACCCAAGCCAGGGGAAACCTGCCGGACAGCTTATTGAAGAGGCCGGCTTGAAAGGGATGCGGATAAATGACGCCCAGGTATCAGATGTCCATGCAAACTATATTGTCAACCTGAACAATGCCACCTGCCGGGACATCCTTGATTTAAAACAAAAGGTCGAAAAGACCGTCATGGACAAATTTCACATTAAACTTGAAACAGAAGTGAGGGTTGAAGGTGAGTAAAAAAATCAAAAAAAACCGGTTTAAACCAGAGGCCAGGGCAATGGATGCCGAACAATCCGATTCCGGATTCGGTATTGATTTTTGTTTAAAATGCATCATGACGGTGGCTGTTATCAGCCTGATCAGCCTGGCTTCCATTTTCATCTATGACTGTATTACCCAGTCAGCGTTTTTTCATATTAAAAAAATTGAAATTTCAGGGCAGCAGCGAACCACTGATTCTGAAATCCTGGACCTGTCCGATATAAAAACCGGAAAAAACATCTTAAAACTCAACCTGTTCTTCATTGAAAAAAAAATTGAGTCCCACCCATGGGTCAAATCGGTTTCAGTGAAGCGGCAGCTGCCGTCCACCCTGGTGATCAGCATTGTTGAACATCAGCCCCTTGCCATAGTTAAAATTGAAAATCTTTCAGACATTCTGATTAACACCCAGGGACGGCCCTTTAAAGAGTACAATCCCGAAAAAGATCAGCTTGAACATCTGCCTGTGATTTCCGGCCTGGCTTTGACGTCTTCCAACGATGACTTTCTTTTTAACGGTCCATTATTCGACAGCGTAATGGACTTTTTAACAATTCAGAAACTGACCGGAATTCATCAGATAAAAGCTGACCAGAATACTGGCCTGGTCATTGAAGCCCGTGACATATACAACCGAAAACCGGCAAATGAAACAAACACGCTTGAGATAAGGCTGGGTTTTAACAATTTTCAAGCAAAATTGAACCGTGCAAAAAAAATCAGTGATTATATTGATAAACACTTTCCTGAACTGGCAATCAGCGAAATGGACCTTTTTAACATTGAAAAAGTATTTATCAAAACACAACCGGGCGAAACTCTGCACAACACTTTAGAAAAGGGGGTCTGAATTGCAGGGAAATGAAAAAATAATTGTCGGCCTGGATATCGGCACAACAAAAATCTGTGCCGTTGTCGGCGAGATGCTTGAGGATGAAATCAACATTATCGGCGTGGGTTCGCATCCTTCAGCAGGACTGAGAAAAGGATCGGTTGTCAATATTGAGTCGACCGTGGATTCCATTAAAAAGGCGGTTGAAGAAGCAGAACTCATGGCCGGATGCGATATTTCATCCGTTTATGTGGGGATTGCCGGAAACCACATCAAAGGACTCAATTCCCATGGTATTATTGCCATCAAAGGCCGTGAAATCACGGAAAATGATGTGGAACGGGTCATTGATGCGGCAAAAGCGGTTGCCATTCCAACGGACAGGGAAATCCTCCATGTCATTCCCCAGGAATTCATTGTGGACGACATGGAATCCATCCAGAATCCGGTGGGGATGACCGCAATCCGGCTTGAAGCCAGGGTCCATATTGTCACCGGTGCTGTCTCTTCTGCAAGGAACGTGGTCAAATGCTGCAATAAAGCAGGGCTTGAAGTCTGTGATATTGCACTGGAATCCCTGGCTTCGGGTGAGGCTGTGCTCACTGACGAGGAAAAGGAACTGGGATGCATCATAGCGGATATGGGCGGCGGCACCACAGATCTTGCCCTGTTCAAGGATAATAATCTTCGATTTATATATGAACTCACCCTGGGCGGTCACAACCTGACCAATGACATTTCAATCGGTCTTCGCACCCCCTTGCCCGAGGCTGAGAAAATAAAGATAGAACATGGAACCTGCCTGCCGTCAAATGTGAGAAGCACAACCAGCATTGAAGTTCCCGGTGTGGGCGGAAGAGAGCCTAAGAAACTGTCCAGGGGTATTCTTGCTGAAATACTGGAGCCCCGGGTGGAAGAAATGTTTTCATTGTTAAAACAGGAATTGTTTTCCAATGGACTTGAAAATTCCTTTCCTGCCGGTTTTGTTCTCACCGGCGGCAGTGTTGTCCTGGACGGTATTGTTGAAATTGCCGAATCGGTTTTCAATGTGCCGGTCCGGCTGGGCGAACCCAATAAAATCGGAGGGCTCAAGGACATTGTGAAAAACCCAGCCTATGCAACCGGCGTTGGGCTGGTCATTTTCGGTTCTTCTGCCAGCTGCAGGATGGAATTTAAAGAGATGGAGACCAAAGGATTCTCCGGAATATTAAACAGAATGAAACAGTGGTTTAAAGATATTATTTAATTTTTATTGGAGGTGGATATGGCATTTTCTTATGTGGAAAACGAAAATTCGGCAAAAATCAAAGTCATCGGCGTAGGCGGTGCAGGTGGCAATGCAGTGAACAATATGATTGATGCCAAACTCAAAGGGGTAAAATTTATTGCAGCCAATACTGATGCCCAGGCATTGGAAGCATCAAAGGCTGAAGTCAAAATTCAGATCGGTAAAACGCTTACCGAAGGTCTGGGTGCCGGCGCAGATCCCAGCAAAGGACGGGACGCAGCCCAGGAAAGCTACGATGAGCTCAAAAAAGCACTGGAAGACAGCCACATGGTGTTTATCACCGCCGGTTTCGGCGGCGGAACCGGAACCGGGGCCGCCCCTGTCATTGCCGAAATATGTAAAGATATGGGCATCCTCACAGTTGCCGTGGCATCCAAACCCTTTTCCTTTGAAGGCAAAAAAAGAGAAAAACAGGCCCTTGAAGGACTGAAAAGACTGCACGGCATAACCGATACCGTGATCACCATACCCAATGACCGGCTCCGTGGCATTGCTCCCAAAGGCGCACGGATGGTGGATATGTTCATTAAAGCGGATGAAATCCTGCATCATTCAGTAAAAGGAATTACCGACCTGATCATGATGCCCGGACATGTCAATCTTGACTTTGCCGATGTCAGAACCACCATGCAGAAGGCGGGAAAGGCATTGATGGGAATCGGTATTGCCTCGGGTGAAAACCGGGCCGTGGAAGCCGCTGAAAGAGCGATTTCACATCCACTGCTTGAAGATATTTCCATTTCAGGCGCCAAAGGCGTACTGATGAATATTACATCCAGTTCAGACCTGACACTGGATGAGATGACCCAGGCATCGGACCGCATCTACGAGGAAGTTGGTGATGATGCTGAAATTATCTGGGGCCAGACATTTGATGAAGAACTTGGTGATGAGATGAGAATAACGGTTATTGCCACCGGCATCGGCTCAGATGAAGAACCAATGGCAGACAATATTCACAGGCTTGAGAAAGCACCCCAGTCCAGGACATATTCACCTGTTGAAAATGCCACCGGGTTTGAATCAGGAAGTGCCAAAACAAGCGAACCCATTGCCAGGGGACATCTTAGAAATCCGACTGAAGAAGAATTGTCCAACTGGAATGAATTTGACAACCCTGTTGTCCGGCATAAAAGAGCTGTGGGAGATGATGATATCATCCATGATTACAGTTCGGTGCCTTTTGACAGCAATGATCTGGAGGTACCGACCTTTTTAAGAAGAAAAGCTGACTGATGAATGACCAGACAGGCTAAACCTTCACGGACTGCTGCTGGCAAACGGCGCCCTGACCCGGGCACGCATCATCGAAAGGCAGGAACCTGCGAGCCTGGTTCATACGCATCAGGATCCAATGAGTCCGGAGCAGTCATTAAAAAAGGCAAAGGCCTGACAAAAGTCGCCCTTGTATACCCGAATACATACAGGGCGGGAATGTCAAGCCTGGGGTTTCAAACGGTCTATCGACTTGCCAATCAGATAGATCAGGTGGCGTGTGAGCGGGTCTTTCTGCCTCCCCGAAAAAAGCACGCAACCCGGCATGGGAAACCGTGCAGTATTGAAACCGGTTTAAGTCTGGATCAATTTGACATTATTTTTTTTTCAATTTCGTTTGAGAATGATTTTGACCATCTTGTTCTACTCCTAGGAGAAGCGGGCATCCCCCTGCGATCACCTGATCGAAACCACCTCCACCCCCTGGTGGTTGCAGGGGGAGTTGCCTGCTTTTTGAATCCTGAACCCATTGCCCCGTTTATCGATGCCTTTTTACTTGGCGAAGCTGAAGCGCTCCTGCTTTCGTTCTTTGAGGCCTATGCCAGAAACAAAGAAAAAGAACCGCTTCTGGCAGCCCTTGAGCAGACGGTCCCCGGCGCATATGTACCGGGTTGTCACACAGACCGCCTCCCTTTTAACATAACCGTGCAATACCTTGACACGCTTGATACACTGACCACCGCCAGCAGCCTGTTAACATCCGACACGGCATTTAAAGACACCTTTTTAATTGAAACGCTTAAAGGATGTCCGCACGGATGCCGGTTCTGCAGCGCCGGATTCATTTACCGTCCGCCCAGGGCCTATCCAATATCCAATATTATGAAAGCCATGGAAACTGCCGCAGATCGAACTGATAAAATCGGGCTGGTCAGTTCGGCTGTGGCAGATCATCCGGATATCAACCGTATCTGCCAGTATGGTCTTGATAAGGGGTTCAAATTGTCTTTCTCATCCCTGAGAGCAGACAAACTCAGTGACCAGTTGATTGAAACCCTTTCAAATTCAAAGGTGAAGACAGCCACCATTGCACCGGAGGCAGGATCCGAAAGAATGCGCAGCATTATCAATAAAAAAATTAACGAACATCATATTTTATCAGCGGTGGAACGTCTGGTCCGGGCCGGAATCATCAATTTACGCCTCTATTTTATGATCGGCCTTCCCTTTGAACAAGACGAGGATGTCCATGCCATTGTAGCCCTGACTAAAAATATAAAAGCTGTATTTTTAAAGGAATCAAAGAAGAAAAAAAAAATCGGAACAATTACCCTGAGCATCAATCCCTTTATTCCCAAACCGTCAACCCCATTTCAATGGGCAGCCATGGCCAGAGAATCTGTATTAAAAAAACGGGTGAACATCATCCGGCAGGGTTTGAAAAAAACAGCCAATATCCAGCTCAATGTGGAATCCCTGCGCAAGGCAAAAATTCATGCCCTGCTCTCCCGTGGTGATCAAACATGTGCAGACCTGATTGAGTCTGCACAAAAAGACGGCTGGACATCAACGATAAAAAGCAATAAAGCCTATTGCCTTGACACGATTTATACTGAAAAAAAAGTTGATGCCGCCCTGCCCTGGGATTTTATCAATCATCATGTGTCAAAAGAATTTTTAAAAAAAGAATGGCAAATGGCCGCAAAAGAAAAGAAAACCGCGTCATGCCCCATGATTGACTGTAAAAGCTGCCATACCTGTATGTGAGAAACGGAAACTTGTTTTTTTCGTCAAGTTCACTGTGAAAAGTTAATTCTGCTGTTTTGCCCAGCCACAGATCATCTTGAAATCCCTGAACTTCCATTTAAAGGGGAAGTCGCGGCATTG
>JBNKNP010000042.1:0-3201 GCA_050293905.1 Desulfobacteraceae bacterium
GGTTGCGCATGATGTGGCAAAAATTGTATCAGATCCTTTGAGAAGAATTTCACCGTTTGTACCGATATCAATCAGCAATGTTCCTTTTGGCTGCTTTAAAAAATCAACTGAAACAGCAGCAGCTGTAATATCGCTTCCCAAAAAGCCGGATATAAGCTGTCCTGTTGATAGACAAACCTCCTGTTTAAATGAGAATCCGATTTTTTTACAATTCATTGTCTTTTGTTCTTTAAACACAGGGTGGTATGGATAAACACCGATGGAGCCGGGGTTTTCCCCGACCAGAATATGGGTCATGGTCGAGTTGCCAACAACCAATATTTTATAAAGTTTTTTTTCACAAATCTGTTCTTTTTCAAGAACGGATCGAATCCCCCATTCAATGGTTTTAACCACCATGGACTGCATTTGCCATAATAACCCATGGTTATCCATTATGCCGGCAATTCTAGTCATGACATCATCACCAAAATAGCCTTGAGGATTTTTTGCAGTTACACTGGTTAAAAATTGTTTGGATTTCAGGCTGACAAGATAAATTCCAATGGTCGTTGTTCCCAAATCAACAGCCACGGCATAAATTTCATCTTGTGCCGGTCTTTGATTTCTGGAAATATAGCGGTCAGGAAGGTTAATATCCGCTTTTGTCATTTCATTTGTACCAGCCAGAGAAGTAGCCGGAATATCTATGGTCATATCCTGTTTCACTGATAGCTGACAGGATAGGAGAAATTGAGGTGCAAGGTTTTTGGTGTTCATGACGCTTACTTCACACTTGCGGCAGGTTCCCTTGCCACCGCAGTCCGATTTGATTTGGAAACCATTCCTTAGCAGCAGATCTGACAACCGCACGCCCCGATTTGCCCGGATCGTTTTGCCTGAAGATAATATGTTAATATGAATACGATCAGCAGCCATGGATTCCATTTTTTGGGCATATTTCCCTGTTCGAACAGACACTGCATAAAGATCCGACCTTATCTGTTTTATATTTCGGACCGATTCCGATCAGGCCGGTAACGGTTTTGTGCGGGGTCAAAACATTTTGATCGTTTATTTTTATTTGATATTGTTCTAAATCAAAAATCGAACAGAGTGTCCTTTGTTCTCTGATATCCCAGCCAGGAGATGAGCCGGGGCTTATACACGGGCTTACACCCCATTTTTTACCCTTTGCTTTTAACTCCGGGATTTGCCTGACCTTGTTCCAGAGTTTTTCCAGGGCAAAAAGGCCTGTCCAATCAATGATATACGCTTCAAAAATCTTGCCCTTGCCGGATAATTTGTTTATTTTCTGATCAATTGGCAGCCCCAGCGTCCAGATGGCAATAAATCCCTTTTCAGCATGTTTAAAAAAATGGCTGTGCTGACCTATATTCAAAGAGATGCAATAGTCTGTTGCAGGTTGCCTGATTTGAAGTTGTGAATGGTTACAGGATGTCACATCACGCCCCGTCTCAAGCCCCAGATCTACCCCCAGATCTACCCACTGATAGATGACGGATGGTTGGATCAGCTTTTTAGTTTCATCAACAAGAGTGCTGATCTCCTTTCCAGCTTGTGCTGAAAAAGGTTTTTTTTTGTATAACCCATTCAGGACCTCGCCGGCGGTAAAATCCAATTCAATGTTTTCTCTGAAAACCCCTCTTTTAGACGGATATTTTTTTTGTTCTTTTACCATTTGTTTAATTTGTAATATCACCTTGTTGACCAGTTTCAAGCAAGGAGGGCATCTTCCATGTCATTTGCACATGCTTGAATCACGAATATCTTGACATAACATTTTTTATTTTATAATATTCCACACTAAAATATTTCGTATATAAAATATATCAATTAAAATGTTTTGTATAGACTAATTTAAATTTCGTATTTTTCCAACAGAAAAATACCAAGGAGTCCCCCAGTGAACCTCGAACAAGTTAAAACATCAACAAAACTGTTTGGTAGTGCAACCGTTGAAATGCTTATGCGATCTAATGAAGATGCCTGTTGGATACTGGAAAATCTTGGTGTCGGCTGCAAACAACCTGATATGATTAGCGCGTTCAAATCCTACGAAGAACAGGGCCTTGCCATTGTTCATGAGAACCGTATCTATGTAACAAAGCAGTTGGTGGACCAGTGCCTTGAATCCGTTCCAAAGGTGTCTGAATTTTTTGTTCCATTAAACAGTTATTTTATCGGCGGCACAGCTCCGTATATCTATGACGATGAAAAAAAACAAGGCGGCGTCATACCCACGGCAGACCATGTGATTGAAATCGCAAAGATTGCCGAACAGCGTACCGCTGTCGGCGGAATGGGCCGGGCTGTAAAGCTGAAAAACGAAGTCGAACAGATGAGCCTGATGGATCAATATTGCAGCAAGCCGCTGTATTTTGCCGTCACCGGCGAGGACAGTTTAAAACGGGCAATTGAACTCCATGAAAAACGCGGCAACATCATGATAGTCTTCTGTGTTACCCGCCCACCCCTGGAAATCAATGAAAATTTTTCCGACAGCTTTGTAAAAGTGGTCAAGGCAGGGCTCCCGGTTTTTATTTCCGCCATGCCCATGGCAGGGATCAGTGCACCGTTCTGCTATAACGGCGTACTGTCCATGACCCATGCCGAAGTCTTGTTCGGTATATGTGCAGCCCAGTTGCTGAATCCGGGAGTCACCTGTATTCATGCCGGGTTCCCCACCATTGCAGATCCAAGGATTGAGTACAATCCCAATTACGGTTTAAAATCGCATAACCTGCTCAACATCCTGATGACACACCTCAATCTCATGCTGGATATTCCCAGTTTTCAAAGCGCCTGCACCACCCATGAACAGCATGTCACACCCAAAGCCCTGGCAGATGCCAGAATGGGCCATGCCATGTGTAAAAAATACGGTGTTCACATGATCCGGCATCCATTTGCCTTTTTACAGTACCTGATCGATTTTTCAATTGAAAAGCTGGAAACCTGCATTGAGATTTTTAATGAAACCAATGCCTCGGACGCACCGGATATTGAAATGCCGGAATATGATGAAAGAGGCATGGAATCCATCATGAATATCGGTCTTGGCATGTATCTGGATGATCCGTTAACCACAGCCAATTTCGGCAGAATTTTTACAGACTGATTCGCGCACTTAATGCGCGTCAGTTAAAATAAATGAAAAACAAGGAGAAAAGTTATGTGCGGTATCGCAGGTTGCTTCGG
>JBNKNP010000043.1:0-3023 GCA_050293905.1 Desulfobacteraceae bacterium
CCGGCTTGCCATTAGGCGGGACAGCCAACCTGAAAAAATTTAAGGCTTCCATGTTGGATATAGGACTTTTGCAGCGACTATGCCAGGTACCGGTGGAAATGGAATATCAACAAAAAGATCTTCTGGCAATGTATCGTGGAAAGCTTGCAGAACAATTTGTTGCCCAGGAGCTTTTGGCCTGGCACAGTTCTTCGTTATTTTATTGGGCACGCAGTGCACGCAGCAGCAACGCTGAAGTAGATTTTCTAACTGTCTTTAAAGGAAAGATTTATCCAATTGAAGTGAAATCAGGCTCAGCCGGAAGTTTAAAAAGCCTTCATCTTATGCTTGAAAAATACCAAAACTGCCCAAATGGTCTGGTCCTTTACAATGGAATATACAAGGCCTTACCGGAACAAAAGCTTGTGTTCATGCCCTTGTACAGCATTCCCAGTATTTGTGATAAACGATTGCCTGTTATTTAATCCGGGTATTTCAATTTGTTTCATGACGTACATTTGTCTGAACTATAGTTAATAATTTATTATGTATCTGTCCATACCCTTTATCTTTTTGGTTTATCATGATGACATAAGGGTAGAGCCTTCTGTTTTTTCCAAGCAGATACCCCGCCCGGGTTCTGACGTCTGAAAGGGTCCCGGTTTTATAGTAGTCGTTTCCCTCATTTTTCAGCAACTGATAATAAGGCATGAATCCCTGTAAAATTGTTAACATTTGTTTTGGCGTAAGCCGGGTTGATCTTGACAGGCCGGATCCTTCCAACATGTTAAGATCGCTGATTTTCAGATGTTTGTCTGAAAACGTTTTTATCACTGCAAGTCCTTTTTCAATGGTTGCCGGCGGCCCATCAGCTTTTGCTCCCATGGTCAGTAATATCTGGTTTGCAATAAAGTTGTTTGAGTATTTGAGCAGTTTTTGAATCACCTCTTTTATTGTAAATGGGGATCGGAAAGTGTGCTTTTCCATCCCCGGGACTGACAGGAAGGTTCCTTCAAGAACACTGCCGGTCATGCGAATATTTTGTTCATTAAAAAAATATTGGATCAATAATCCCGGATACATCCGGCTTTGTTTTTCGGTCAGAACGATTCGACCCCGGTTCAGGCCTGATTTCATAGCATCTTCATAAAAAATCGGAAGGAACGGTGTCTGGGGTTCGGCACTGATATATTCTCCTGTGGGAGACTGCTTGAACATGATGGTATTAAAATTTGCACACAGAGCGCCCACAGATGCATCATAGGGATTTAAAGAATTTCCTTTGCCCGGGATTTGAATTTGATGTGAAAAATAGGTCTGATCTATAATAATATGATGGATGGTGTCGATTTGATATGTTGATGCAATGCAGCGGCAAAACTGATCGATGACTTCGGAAATGAACAAAGGGTCACCAAATCCTTTTATGTATAGATCCCTGGTGTTTTTGTCATAATAGTAAGCCGTTGGAAAATGATACTGATCTCCTAAAAACCGGAGCGCTGCAAGACCGGTCAGAACCTTTAATGTGGAAGCGGGTATAAATGGCTCATCACTGTTTTCCTGATAAATGACCTGTCCATGATCATCCGCTAAAATGACTCCGGCAGAAAGATTCTTTGCATGAATATCAGCAGGACTCAAAAGATGGATACTAACAAAGAGACAAACCAGGACAAAAACGATGTTGAATGCTTTTTTATTTGTTGTCCGCATAAAAGGCTTTGTATCCAAGATAGGTCATGTAAACATCAGCTTTGCTGGAAATCTCAAAAGGAGAGTGCATGGATAAAAGGGCTGGTCCGCAGTCTAAAACATTCATTCCGAACTTCGCAAGGAATTTGGCTACTGTTCCCCCGCCGCCCTGATCAATTTTTCCCAGTTCCCCCGTCTGCCAGGCAATCTTGTTGTTGTTGAATATCCGGCGTATGTTACCTACAAATTCTGCGCTGGCATCACTTGATCCGGATTTCCCGCGCACTCCTGTAAATTTTGTCATGCAGATACCATGGCCAAGCTTTGCCGCATTCAAGGCTTCATGAACATCTTTATAATCAGGATCCATGGCAGCATTCACATCTGCAGACAGGCAGGCGCTGTTGATTAATGTTTTCCGAAGCATCCGGCTGCCGGCATCCTGGCCGGTCAGATGGAGAAGGTCAGAGATTAGATCTTCAAGGAAATTTGATTTTGCACCGCTGCTGCCCTCACTGCCGATTTCCTCTTTGTCAAAAAAGAGTGCAATGGAGGTCTGCTGAGGTGACGGTACGTCAAGCAGGGCGTTAAGACTTGTATATGCACAGACTCTGTCATCCTGACCATAAGACCCGATCATTGAACGATCAAAACCAATGTCTCTTGCTTTTCCGGCAGGAACCGCTTCTATTTCCGCTGAGATAAAATCTTCTTCACAAAGCCCGTATTCCTTATATAGCAGGTTTAATATATTAAGCTTAACCCGGTCTTTTTCTTTTTCACTGCCCAAGGGTATGCTGCCGGATATCAGGTTTAATTTTTCTCCTTGAAATACATCTGAAATCGTTTTGTTTGCCTGGGTTTTTCCGGCCAGATGAGGCAGAAGATCGGATACGGTAAAGACCGGATCTTCAGAATTTTCGCCAATGGTGATATTCACGGTTTTGTTGTCGGACGTGATAACAGTACCATGCAATGCCAGGGGCATCGCCAGCCAGTGATATTTTCTGATACCGCCATAGTAATGGGTTTTTAAAAGTCCCAGATTCAAATCTTCATAAACTGGATTCTGTTTTAAGTCCAGCCTCGGTGAATCAATATGGGAAGCAATGATATTTGCCCCGGATGTAAGCGGGTTTTTCCCAATATTTATAACGGCAAGACAACGATCCTGAAATAGCTTATAAACCGATTTGGCTTTTTTTGATCCCAGTGTATCAATATCAACAAACCCTTTTGCTTCAGCTGCCTGAATAATTTGCCGGGCAGCTTTTCTTTCCGTTTTTGATGTATCAAGGAATTGCTTATACTGATCGCAGAATTTAAAGAGGTCTTTTTCTTGTGATTTG